>CAYWIS010000003.1:73146-82611 GCA_964458385.1 uncultured Pirellulaceae bacterium | reverse complement strand
ACGTCCGCTGGAGGTCGGCCCGCGCCATGAGCGGCGTGTGGACCGAGTAGAACGCCAAATAGGCGAAAAATGGTGAGTCTCGATGCGTTTCAATAAAGGCGGCTGTTTCGCTTGCTAACCGGTCGGGGAGGTGCTCGCCCGGTGGACCATCTTCCAATCGTGGATTCGCATAAGGAGAAAAATACCGATTTCCGCCATAAGGGCCGCCGGCATGTATGCCGCCGCGATTGATGTCAAACCCCTGGTGTTCCGGCCAATATTCGGCGGTTGGCCCCAAGTGCCACTTGCCGGCAAAGAATGTTGTATAACCGTGCTGCCGGAGCGCCTCGGCGATCGTAACTTCCTCCCGTGGCATCTTGTCCTGGAGCAAGGCCGGGAGGAAACGCCCGGCTCGATCGCCTGAGAACCAGTTGGTTGCTTGGACGCGCGTCGGGTATTTACCCGTCATGATGCTATACCGCGTCGGGCTACAGACGGGATTGGCCGCATATCCATCGGTAAATCGCAGCCCGCTTTCGGCCAAACGCTGAATGTTCGGCGGTTTCATAGAACGTATCGGGGTTATTGCAACTAACGTCCATGTACCCCAGGTCGTCAACGAGGAAGAAGACGAAGTTGAGCGGCTTCTCTGCTGCGGCGACGGTTGACGACAAAACGCTCCAGACGAGGGCGGCAAGAAAGAGGTCAAGACGAGCCATTGCGATCGACCTTTACGTTGCATGGGGGACGAGCTGCAAGAAACGAGCAACACGGCGGCAAATTGCCGCACCTGCCATGGCAACGTGCGGAATTTGCCGCCGTGTTGAGTGAGGGACTCGCCTCAATACATTGCGGTATTGCAATTAGAGACGAGCTGCTTGGTTCACATCTAGCGGCCGCGACGCCCGCCTCCGCCTCCGCTGCCTCGACTTCCTCCGCCAAACCCACCACCACCGAAACCACCAGAACCGCGTCCGCCGCCTCGGCCGCCCTCGATTCCTCGCTGAAGGGCGTTAAAGAACTCCATGCGCTGGCGGATCTGCTCGCGCGAATCATTGGAGCTGGGTTGCCGCGAGGTTTCCTGTCGCTGTTGCGAACTCGAACCACCATTGGTGGTCGATCCCGTGTTTGTCTTGATCACGTCGCCTAGAACCGAAGTCAGGGCTTGTCGGACTACAGCCGCGTTGGCGCCTTGGATTGACACGACTTGTGTTGATTGCGGCGACTCAAGTCCGGGCTGGTCCAATGCTTCCACCAATGCTTTGACACTGGCGAAAAGCGGATCAGGCGCCGATACGACAAGGGAGTTGCTCCGCGTATCGACGCTGATGGTCATCTGCTGCACCGCCTGCTCCGCCCGGCGGCCAGCACGTTCACCGCCGCCACGCAAGGCTCGGATGAAATCTTCCGGCGAGGGCTGCCGCTGTTGGCCGCCCCCCGAAGCGATCTGCTGCGCGTAGATCTGCCGCACCGTGTTCGCAATGTTTTCGGCGCTGGTATTGAATACGGGAATCATTCTCGGCGGCGGAAGGGTTTGAACCACTTCGGGACTGCTTTCCTGGTCAATCACCTTGAGCAGTTGTTCGATCATGTCCAACTGCTGAGGGCTGCCCTGGACCACAAGGGCGTTCAATCGTGGTTCCGCCACAATATTCAATCCGGTGGTCGAGAACGTGGACGTGGTAGACCCTCCACCGCCCAAGAGACTGCTGACCAAACCGCCGCCAGCGTTGCCCAATGCCGCTGACATCAACGATCCCATCAAACCGCCGCCGACGGCGCCGCCGTCGTCAGCAGGCGGAGCACCCGTGAGAAGTTGCGTAAGCAACTCAGCCGCCACGGGCGCTTGGACATACTTCAGGTAGAATACGGTGTATTCTGCGCCTCCCAAAACCGAAGACTCCGACAACGTCCGCAGCAGCGTTTCGAAATCGTCAAGCGCTTCAAGGTCCTCGGAGGCCACAATCAATCCGTTAGGTGTTACCCGGACAATGATCTCGGCCGGCTCCTTATTACCGGATTCCGGCGAAGGCGTTTCTCTTTGCGGAGTGACATTACCCCCGGCCTGCGCTAGCAAGTTCTGTTCAACGGCGAAACGCACTGGCGTCGACTGCTGATCGCTTCGCTCACCGACCGGAAACACTTGGCCTGAAGAAAGGTTTTCACCTCGATGGCCAACGGAGGTTGAAGTCGGGGTTCCGCCAGGTGTGCGGCGCGCCGGAACTACTATGTTCGCCAATTCTGGCGAACTGAAGTTATCTGCGACACCTGCAGCGTTAATCACCACTTTGTGTATCGCCGCGCGCCCCGGCGTGTTCAGTGCTGCTTCGCGATCGGCGGGTTGGGGCGCCTGCGGCGCCGTCCGCGTGCCCCGTGGATTGTTTTCCAGAGAAGGCTCGGCGGGCGAGTCGTCTTCTTCGTCGAACTCTTGCGGCAGCCCGCGGAATGAAGGAGCCTCCTGATTTAGACGGCGGGCATCAATGGTTGTACTCGGCCGCACAATGCGAATCCGATTTTCTCGCATCGTTGGCCAGAGTAACTCCATCTGTTCCAACACATCGCGAGCTGCTCGACCCGTGAGAGGAAGTACACGTATATTCCCGCCGCCGAGCGGACTACCTAGGGTTGTGCGCCCGACAGCGCCCTCGAGGGTTTCGGGGGCCTCTCCCATCTGTCGGAGCAATCCCTTGATCTGTTCGACCTGTGTTTGCGTGCCGCGCACCAGCAGCATACCGCTGATGGGATCGGCATCGACGACGGGCGCCTTCGGGTTAGGCGTTTCCGTCCCACCGCCAAACATACGATTGATCGAAACGACCGCGAGCTGCGGATCAAGCCGCTGCAACTGCAGTACTGTGATTTGGCGAGTTTCTTTTTGTAGTTGAGCGAGCGTAGCGCGAATCGTCGCGTGTTCTGAGGGACGGGCTAAAGCAATTAAGTTGCCCGTAGCAGGATCCGTTGCTAACCGCACGCCCGGAAGCCCGGCAAGCAGCGTCTGCATGACTTGGAGAGCGGTGGTCGGATCGACATCGGTAACGGGGTAAACCTCCAACTGCGGAGATTCCAATGCCCCCGCGCCAGCCACTGGCGAGCTGGGCTCCACATCGACCATCTTGAGGATTTCCTCAAACCGTTTAATCGCCTCCGGTTGACCGCCCACGTAGATATGATTGCTTAATGGATCGGCGGTAAAACGGATGGAGCCGTCCTCGGCGCCGTTGGCGTCGTCGGGAATTCCCATGAGCTTACGGGTGACCGTAAGCACCTCTTCCGGCGATACATGCTCGACCTTGAACTTATTGAGATTTTTGGTCGCGTCGGGCTTTTCAACCGTCTCTAGCACACGGCGGATGGTCTTTAATCGGCCGGCGGTTCCTGTCACCCACACCTGCTTGGAGCGCGGAAGGATTACCATTTCCCCAGGGCGGCCCAAGAGTGGGCGTATCTCGGCTTCCGCCTCTTCCGTAGTCATGGTCGTAAGCGGGAACAATACGCTGACGATTTCGTATTCGCCTCGTTCATCTAATTCTTCAGGCGATACTCGCGTAACAAGGTTCGGCGGGATGCCTCCTTCAAGGCTTTCCAGGTCGACCACAAACAGCATTCGGTCACGACGCAGAAGCGTAAAACCCTTGGTCAGGAGGACGCTGTTCAACAGGTCGATCGCTTCGGCTGGGGTATACGTGCGGTTGTCCGTGTAATTGAACGTACCCGTCGGCGCCTCGCCTTCGACCGACAGGTTGGCTTGTTGTGCAAACCACTCAATCACGTCTTTCCAAGGAGCGTAGCGGAAGTTGAACCGCAGCTGCGCGTTTTCGCGCGGCGCGCCGCCATCGGATTGTGGCGCCGGGGTGTTATCGGTCGCACCCGCCGCTGGAGTCGGTGTTGACCCAGGCGGCAATGGCGCAACTTGCCCGCGGCCATTGGATGGTTGCGTCGGGAGGTTGTCCGCCGGGCCGACTATGGGCCGTGATCCCGGCGGTAGCGGCGGAGCAGGCGCGCGGGCGCCAGTGGGTGGCGTGGGGAAGTTTGCAGCGGGAGGAGTTGCTACATTCGGCGCCGCACCGGGCCCCGCCGGCGCAACGGGCGCGCGATCATTGGCTTGCGACGGAAGACCGTTGTCATTGGGAGCGGCGAGCCCGTTCGGTGTTGACCCCGGTGGCAAATGCGTACGGCTGTCGGTTGGCGGTGTCGCGCTATCCTCAGCAGGAATGGCTGTCGCGCTTGGGCGCGACGTGGTTGGTGGCGCGGCGGGCTCGCGGCGATCCGTTTGGGGCGTTGGGGCGTTATCAGTTGGACTGGCTGCCGTGTCGGGAATTGATTCTGTTGGCTGCGGCGCTAGCGGCGCCCCATTTGACGGTGTCACGCTGGCGGGGGGGAGAGGGGGCGCAGGATCAGCAGGCGCCATCGGAGGTCGAACAGCGTTAGACACCGGGGGGGGATTGTCCGGGGCAGACGCCTGCGCTAGCTGGTCCGTTTCTTCCAGCAATCCGGCCAGCTTTTGCCATGCAGTGCGCTGGCTGTCGGTCAGCACACTGGCCAAACGCCGTTCAAATTCGGCTCGGGCCAAACGCTGGTCCGTTTCATTGCCGCGGGTCAACGCGGTGGCCCGTTCCGAAAGAATCGTGGCAATCTGGGTCTTTTGCGCGTCCGTGAGTTGGATTTGTTGCGCAATTTCCGGTTCACTTAGGGTTGCTAACCCCTCGCGGGCTACCCGCAACTGACGAAGTTTCTTTTGTTGTGCGTCGCTCAAAAGAGCCAAACCAAGTCGCTCGGACTCCTCAACAAACGGTTTCAGCCGCTGAGCGCGTTCGGCCGGCGGAAGGCTGCGAAGCTCCAAAGCCAAGTTGATGGCTTCCGCCTCGCGGCGGTCGATCAAGTCGACCAAGGCCTTGTGCGTGTCTTCCGATAGATCGATTCGCTCGGCTATGTCGTCTTCCACCGCCAAGGCCAGAATGCCCACGAATTCTGGTTCGGCTGCTCGCCCCCCAACGGCGAACCATTGGCTTACGAGCAGAACCAGGGGAACAACAAGCCGGGTACGGGCTTTCGCGTGGCGATTAAACGCACGGCAGGTAAACACGTCGATAGCTCCCTTTGAGCGAAGGTCGTTATCCAGGAACAGGTTGCGGCGTCGCTCCTGGTATTTTTTATCGTAGTCCTCGCCGCTGTGCGCCGCTAGCGGAAAGTCGAAATGCTTTACGACGAGAAAAGTAGGCAAGATTCAGCGCATTGCTCCCTAGAGATATAACCTTTGAGAAGGCTCCAGGTAGCGGGCGAAAGATATTGTAAAATTCCCGCCGTTCAGAAGGCCATTCGAACGTAGGGATTGAATCAAACATGCCGATGGAACGGGCAGATTTGACTACGGTATTACGAAGTTAACAAATGCTCCCTCAGAAGGGGAGTTTGCAGAAATTGGTGGCGGCAAGGGAGGCTGTGCCGCACCTTCGCCGCGAAATCCAACCGCGACGATGCCTGAAGTGAGCAAAATCGATAACGCGACCAGCTTGCTGGCTGCACGGGCTACCGGAGAAGGCTGCACGTCGAGACGTTGCAAACGCTCGATCCGTTGGAGCAGCATCCCTCGCGACGAAACGAACGACGGTACAGCGCCGAGCGTTGGCTCGGTGCTGCGTAGCGCCAGTCGAGCTAGCGCCGCTAAGTAAACTCGCGTACTTCCAACCGCGGTTGCGGCAGCGGCGTCGGCAGCAAACTCTTGCTCCAGACGGATTTTCGCGGCCAGCCAATGAACGGCCGGGTGGTAAAAATGGAGGACTAACGCTAGTTGCGTTGCGAGCCACAGTAGATAATCGCCTCGCTCTACGTGTGCTAACTCGTGCGCGAGCACCGCACGGCGTTCGTAGTCGCTCCAAGTTCGCCAATCCAGCGGCAGAAGTATCGCGGGCTTTCTCCAACCAACGGTCGCTGGTAAGCCGCTCGAACGCATCTCGCGTAACTCCACCGGCCGCGTTGCACGGCATGGCTCCCGGAGCGATGTGAACAACGCCAGAAGGCGAGCATCCGAAACAGGACGCGTGCGACGCCGACAAACGCCCACAGTAATTATCGCTAATACTAATTTGGCGGCCGCACACGCAAATCCAAAGAAAAACATTACCGCTAACCAACCGGTCCATTTCCAGCGACCGGGACGAGGTGGCTGATCTTTCCAAATCGCAACCCGCGATTCCGCCAGCAAGATGCGACCCAATCCCGGAGGCGGCGAGGTTTCGCCGGAAATTTTCGGAGGCAAGGCGCCAACGTGGGACGTGACGAGGCGCCGCGAGGTTGCGTGGAGATTTGAAGTTGCCCCTAATGCCCGCGAGAGTTCGTGAAGAATTGAAAGTGGGCCCCGTGGGGCCTGCGCTTCTTGAGGGGCGCGTTGGGACGGTTGAATATCGAGAAAGCTCCACCGCGGCCAAGGACTGGCGGCTGCCGCAGACAAGCAGAAAACTAGGGCAAGGCCCGTAGTTGCGACAAAACCTCCAGCAGCCGGGTACAGCCTGACGACCAGCCAGTAGGCTCCGATGGTTGCCACGCCTACAAACGCGACTTGCACTGCACACCACGCGACCGCCAATCCAGCGGCGTTCATTGGCTGTCCTCCAGAAGGCGTTCCAGTACGGCGCGCTCCTTTTGGGTCAGTTGTTGGTCTTCGATCAGATGGACCAGGAGCTGTTCACGTGAGCCGCCGAACAAGCGATGTACCAGATCGCCTACCATTCGTCGCGACACTTCGTCGAACGACCGTAATGGTCGATACGCGAAGGGACGCTCTTCCGTGGTTTGTGCGAGAAACCCTTTTTCGGTCAAAATGCGAATGAGCGTAGCTACGGTGGTGTAGGCCAACGGGCGACCCGCGGTTTGCAAGGCGTCGCGCACTTGGGCGACCGTCGATTCACCACGCTCCCAGAAAACGTGCATGACCTCTAGTTCGCGTTCCGTCAATTCTCGGGCAGGAGGGCGAGCCATAGAATTTTGTCTCCTCTGAGAACCAGTCGGTGCGCCGTAACTGCGACGTCTTAAGATGGGCAAGCTGGAGTAAGACTTGCCATCGATCGAGCGGAACACGAAGGTTTGTCTGGGTTCTCTACTCGCTGCAGTTTGTGTCGGGAACTTGCCTGGGAGTTTTGGTTCTATAGTAAGGCATTCTGGAGCCCCGTCAAATTGTTTCGTGAGGAGGAGTCGCTTTCTCAGCCGCTTAGGGCGTCGCAGACCTCCCTCGCATGGAATAGAATGGCGAATAAACTCTTACTCTCTCCCTGATTGTTTCCTATCGTTATGATTTGCGTAAGCATCGGTCGAGGGCGACACAAGCACATGATTCTTGAACACCAGAACTTGGCTGAAAAAGGAGCCAAGCTGGTGGAGCTACGCCTGGACTTTATCTACACCGATGTCAATCTTAAACGGCTCTTGGACGATCGGCCTACTCCCGTATTAGCTACGTGCCGCCGGGAACGCGACGGTGGACGCTGGACTGGGAGCGAAGAAAAGCGGCTGACGTTACTCCGTGCAGCCATTGTCGCGGGCGTCGAGTATGTGGATTTGGAGGAGGACGTTGCGGCCCAGATTCCTCGCTACGGCAAGACAAAGCGAGTAATCAGCTATCACAATTTCCGGGAAACGCCGGAAAACCTGGACGAGATTCACGCCCGGATGGCGAAGCTTGATCCTGATGTGATCAAGATCGCAACCATGGCGCATAAGCCACACGATTGCATTCGCATGTTGAAGATGGTCCAGGAGAAGTCCCGCTCGATTCCTACGGTGGGCCTTTGTATGGGCGAAATTGGCATTCCGACGCGCATCTTAGGCGGAAAATTTGGAGCGCCGTTCACCTACGCCACCTTTCATCACGAACGCGCTTTGGCGCCAGGGCAACTTAGCTATGACCAAATGGTCAATATCTACCATTACGACCAGATTGATGCGAACACCGAAGTCTATGGCGTGATCGCCGACCCGATTGCTCATAGCCTCAGCCCGTTGATCCATAATGTGGCCTTTCGCGAACTCAAGTTGAATAACATCTACGTGCCCTTCCGAGTGCCAAGTGAAGACTTAGATTTGTTCCTTCGCGAATGCGGGCAACTCGGAATTAAGGGGTTGAGCGTAACGATCCCGCATAAAGAAGCGGTGCTTAAGCACGCCACACGCATGGACCCGGCGGTTGAGGAAATCGGCGCGGCGAATACGCTGGTGTTCGACCACGATCAGCGGATCGCTTACAACACGGATTTTCGCGCGGCGATGGAAAGCCTCGATCGCGCGATGACCATGCAGTCGGCGGTATCGAACTATCGCGAGGCCACGGCCCTGGTGCTGGGAGCCGGCGGTGTGGCAAAAGCGATCGCTTACGGCCTTGTGCGGCGTGGAGCGGACGTGATAATCGCTAGTCGCACCTTTGAACGTGCAAAAGCGTTAGCCGATGAATTGGAGTGCCGCGCCGTAGAATGGAGCCAACGCTACAAAATCAAACCAAATATTCTCGTCAATGGGACGCCGGTGGGGATGCACCCCAATGTGGATGATTCACCATTTGACGGGCGGTATTTGAATGGCTCAATGGTCGTGTTTGACACCATTTACAATCCGGAACAGACGCTCCTAATCAAACATGCTCGACAGCAAAACTGCGTCGTAGTGACAGGAGTCGATATGTTTGTCGGACAGGCCGCAGTTCAGTTCGAGCTGTTCACCGGGTTGACGGCGCCCAAACAGGTCATGCGCGATGAACTCAAGCGGACCGTCGGCCCTGTGAAGTTCTGAACCCCGCGAGAGATTTACGGGGTTGTGCGAGCGCGGCTCCTACCCAGCCGAAGGGCGCAGAGCTTCTGCTCGATCTGCAGAAACCGGAGGCCACACGCTGCCTGAATGCTGCCGGGCGAGATAGACCCATAGCGCCCCGGCTGCAATAAGAAGACCGACGCTAATGAGCTGCGAAATACTCAAGCCTGTACCAAACTGCGCCGGCTCGTCCACGCGGATGATTTCTTCCAGGAAACGCGTGATCGGATAGATGGTTATCAGGAGTGTAAATACCTCGCCGTCGCGGGTACGGAAGGGATAGTAGACCCACAGAAAGAAGAAGATGAGAAAGGCGGTTATCGAGGCGTAAACCTGCGTCGGATGGACGGGCAAGGTGCGAGATGGAAGCTCCGCCATGGTCCATGCAATTACACCTTCTTCGGTTTCTATCGTAACTTCGGCGTCAGCCCATTGCATAACATCTTGTGCAACAGCCGCAGAAGGTGTCTCGGGAAGTCGAACGTCCACAATCCAGTCGCCGGTGCGGATACCCGCTTGATCCGCTGGCCCGCCGACCGTTACCTCCGCCACCACGGCAGGACCGTTCGGAACGTCCAAAACTCGCAGCCCGAGTCGCTCGGTAGTTGATGAAATGTTGTAGGGCGGGGGCCTTAGTCGACGTTCCTCACCCGAAACAAGCTTTACCACAATCGTTTGCCCACCAAATGCCGG
>CAYWIS010000003.1:66502-73136 GCA_964458385.1 uncultured Pirellulaceae bacterium | reverse complement strand
TCTGGAGGAAGCTGAACGGACAAGATGCGTTGCCCCTCGCGCAGGCCTGCCCGGGCGGCGGGACTTTCGGGATCAACATAGCCGACTAGCGGCTGGCTGTGTTGCCCCTCGACGATTCGGAAACCATGCAATTGCCCAAGTTGGTGCTGTCGAAAATAGGGCGGACTATGCGGCGGAAACTGTACCGCCCATGGCAAGTCGCACACACCGCCAAAACAGCAGCCATTCAGGAAGCAACCGATGCGACCAAACGCTAATCCGAGAACCATGCTAGGAGCGATCAAATCGGCGGTGGCCAATATCGGAAGATTGCGCCGCAGCAAATAGATTGCACCGGCCGCCAGTGCGCCGATCATGGAACCGTAGACAACCAGCCCGCCCTGCGTCACATTCAGCATTGCGAACAAAGTTTCTCGCACGGTGGGCCGCAGGAAGGTCTCCCAGTATTCGATGATATAAAACAGCCGCGCGCCGGCGATACCGAATACGAACATCCAAAACGCCAGCGAGTAGATGATTTCGGGATCGATTCCCATGCGCCGCGCGCGCCAAGCAGCCAGGCCAACGCCTGACGCCACGGCCAAAAGCAACATCATGCCGTACCCGCGGATCGGCAATCCTTGATTGGCAGGACCGCTTTGAGCCGCTTCCACAAGTGGCAGGCCCCAAATGATGACTGCCGCCACTGCAACCAGGAAGAACAAGAAGCTGCGGGTTTCTTCATTCCAACCCTGACGGCGCACCAAGCCGATTATCGTAATCAGGCTGACGACCGCCCAAATCATTAACGCCCAGCCGAAACCAAACACTGGGACGCCAAGGATTTCGTGTGGAATGAAAAACAACGTCTGTCGCACGGGAAGATGAGAGAAAAGTAGAGAAGCCCGCTCAGGGAGCGCGTTCGACTGCGCACGAAGCGAGCAGGCTCGAGGAAACTGCTCGCCAAACGTGTGCTTGCTCTGTTCAGCCTAAGATTTCAAAGACGAAATCGCGAGGGGGCTTCTACTTTTCGGCGACACCCTCAATTTCTTTCAGCGAACGGCCCAAACGTTTTCGACCGGCGCTGGACGACGAGCGCGCGCCAATTGCGGCCGGAGAAGTCTTGCCGTCATTCTTGATGACTTCCAGCAAGCGATGGCTCATGGTGTCGTCATTCTCGGGCGTCCCGATCTCTTGCACCGCGTCGGAGACCCCAAGCAGTACGGCTTGTTTGACGCCTTCGCGAATCCAGCTAAAAAAGTTGACATTGTTGGCCATTGACCGAAAACCTCCGCAAGAGGGGAGCCCAAAGTGTTGTCTGCACGTGGCGAGCGGCCGTATGCCGGTAACTCGCGCAGGGCAGGACAATACCCGACCGACCCTCAAGCGTCTAGAGCGATCCGCCCTCTTGCCGCCAAACAATGTGCCCGCAAAGATGCAGGTAGTGAGAATTGTTCGCAGGGCCAAGAAAAATTGTCAGTCGCCACCCTTGCTGAACGGGACTTCTCCATATTTTAACGGCGTTTATAGCTCGCGAAGCTGCATCGGCAATTGCCGGACGCACTTCGGGCTCCGAGCGGCGGCATTTGCGCACGTTCTCTGCCTTGCCCTTCTTGTGGATCGTACGATGCGAGCGCCGTTGCTTGCTCCAACGTAAGAGAAGATTTTCTACGAAATGACTTCTATTTTGCGATTCGGCATCGGTCGTCAGATCGAATTTCACTTGCCGTCAGAAACGCTCGTGGCGGATTGGACCGAATCTACGATCGAGACTGTGGCGAATCCGGCTGCCGAGGCCTTGGCGGCTCTTCGTATGCCGCTAGACCTGCCGCCGGTTTCTCAAGCACTGACTCCTGATGATCGGATTGTTTTGGCGCTAGATGTTGAAACTCCCCACGCCCCAGATGTGGCGGCAGGAGCAATTCAGGCGCTGTTGGAAAGCGGCGCCGATCCGGGCAATGTGGCGGTCATTCTGTCGAAGACTTGGGATGGGCACACCAATCACGCTTTCTTGCAACGTGTTCCCGACGATGTTCAGGTTGAAGTCCATCAGCCCGAAAACCAAGACGCCCTGTGTTATCTGGCGACGTCAAAAGAAGATTTGCCGATTTACCTGAACCGCCGCATTGTGGAAGGCGATTTCGTGTTGCCGATCGCACCACTGCGGCCTGCATTGTCATTTGGCTACTTCGGTTCATGGGGAGGATTATTTCCGGCGTTTGCAGACCAACCTGCTCGTCAGCGATTCCAGGCGTCAAATGCTACGCGTAGCTCCATAGCGGGCCGCCTAAGTCACGAAGCCGATGAAGCGGCTTGGCTTTTAGGAGTCCAGTTTGTACTGCAAGTGGTCCCCGGACCTGGCCACCACGTTCTAAAAGTGTTGGCTGGCACGGCGACCGCCGTCCACAGCGCCGGCCAGCGGTTGTGCGACGACACTTGGCGAAGGCCGCTCTCGCGCCGGGCGAGTTTGGTAGTGGCTGCCATCTCGGGAGGACCGGACCAGCAGACTTGGGAAAACTTTGGGCGAGCGCTCTACGCTGCTGCACAAGCTGTCGACGACGACGGAGCAATCGCGCTTTGCACTCAACTTCGACAGCCTCCGGGCCCGGCGCTCCAACGGTTATCGGGATTGGACGATGGTCCGGCGCGGCAACGGGCTGTGGAGCGTCAAAGCTCTTTTGACGCCCAGTCAGCCTCGCTCCTGGCGAAATTGCTAGAGAAAAAACGCGTGTACTTGCTAAGTGAATTGGACGGCGAGACGGTGGAGAACCTCGGGCTGGCGTACGTGGCGAATGAAGAGGAGATTGTTCGTCTCACCCGAACGTATCGCTCGTGTATTCTGTTGGCTGACGCTCAGTACGCCCTGCCAGAAACAACATCATAGCAGCGTTGCTGCTGGCCGAGTCGAGTAGACAGTGTCACGATGACGTACGATCGCGTGGATGCGTCTCACTGGGAGCCGAGAGATGTCAGAAACTTTGGCGATGGAATATCTGGCGTTAACCCAAGGGGTCGGATTGGCGGATCTTTCCGGCCGCGCCTATATCGAATTGCAAGGCGCCGATCGGGCAAAGTTTCTGCACAATCTTTGTTCGAACGACATACTTCGTTTAACGCCCGGGCAAGGTTGCGAGGCTTTTCTGCTTAACGCCAAAGGAAAAATTGTCGGCCACGTATTCGTGTACTGCAGCCCCGATACGCTCGTTCTCGATTCCTCGCCGGGACAAGGAGAGAAACTTGCTGCCCACTTGGACCGCTACATCATTCGCGAAAAGGTAACGCTCGCTGACCGAACGGAGGAGTTTGCACAACTTCTATTGGCAGGACCTCAGGCCGCAGCGGCGCTGGGTAAGGTGGGATGCGATGCTCCGCAAGACTTGCTTGCGCACGGCAAGATGGAGATTGCCGGTCAAACCGTTTTTGTACGCCGCAGCGGCATAACAGGGCCGCAAGCGTTTAGTTTGGTTTGCGCTTCAGAACAAAAAGGTGTGGTAATGCAAGCTCTCAAGGATTCGGGCGTTACGCTTTGTGGGCCTTACGCGGTCGAGGTGGCCCGCATCGAAGCGGGAATGCCGCTCTACGGGATGGACATTACCGATGACAATTTGCCACAAGAAGTAGACCGTAATGACTGGGCCATTAGTTTCAACAAGGGTTGCTATTTAGGACAAGAGACCGTCGCGCGCATTGACGCCTTGGGCCACGTCAATAGAACGCTGGTGGGGCTACGGTTTGCGAGCGAATCGGTTCCTGAACCAGGAGGCGAACTGCTCGCCGGAGACAAGGTCGTTGGTCATGTTACTTCGGCCGCCTGGTCGCCCGCCCAGCGTCGTGCGGTGGCGCTGGGGTACGTGCGCCAAGGGCACAATCGACCGAGCGCGCGATTGGTAAGTGCGGTGGGCGAAGCAGAAGTAATTGCTTTGCCAATGAGCTAATTTATGCGCCGTCCCCCCCTCGACGACTCTCGAACGCTTTCTACCCGCTGAACGAGAAAGCAGACCGACCTTGCACGTTATGTGGCCGTCTACTTCGCCAGTTGTGCTAACCGGCGCTCGAATTCATGGGGCTCGAGATAGCCAGGAATTGCCCCGATGACACGGTTGCTTGGGTCGACAACCACCGTTGTCGGAAATGCGCGGATCTGCAGTTGACGAGTGAGTTCGGGATTTTGCCGACTATCAACGCGCGCCGCGACGAACGATTGACGCAATCGCGCAATTACACGGCCATCCGAGAACGTGTTCTTGTCCATCAGGTGGCAGTAGGGACAGTTGTCTGAAGTTATAAAGAGTAGCAGGGGCCTCCCTAATTCCTGCGAAGCTTTCCAGGCGAGATAAGTATCCTCACGCCAAATCGGCCCAGAGGCGTCATCCGTTCCGAACGCCAACGCCGCGCAAGCGTTAATCAGTAACCACACGGGAACCGTCTTAAACCGCATTACGTACCTCACAACCCTCGACATTCGTTGCGCCCGTTGTAGTCTCTATATCGACGTAGTTAGCGAGCGGTCTTGGGTGCGAAACGGGGCTGGGCGGGGGCAACGCGGGGATCGCGTTCCACTTGTACCGGCGATGCAGATCATCAAGATCGACAAGTCCACCGACAACTGCGGCTATAGCGGTGGAATGTTCCGTGCGAGATTGACATACTCGTGAGGTCGTGCGGGCGATCATCGCCATGACCGGCGCGGCGCGTGACGCGAGATAAGGAACGCACTGTACTTCGTTCGCGGCGCCAAGCGCAGAACACTTGCATGCATAATAGTTTGTTGCGCCGGCAAAAGGGCTCTTAACTAAAGCTAACGTTCTCGCATTGCCGGCCTGGGGTAAGACACGGCCTTCGGCGAGGGCGCGATGGTTGCCGTTGGCCTGCATGGAGGCCCTGATGCCTTTTCTTGTTGAACGCAAAGCTTGGCCACGATGCGAGCACCATAAACGTTTGCGAATTGGCGTTTGCTGGCCTCTATTGCGACGACGCCACTCGTGGATTCTATAGAGTCTGTGGCGGCTTCTATAAAAAATGTTTGTCAAGGGGGTTGGGAGGTGGTACAATCCACACCGCCTCAAGGGGGCCGCGGTGTGTGGCACTCTTGGGCATTCTGCACGTTGGCCCGCCTTTTGTTCTCGCCTCTGGAGTCCTCCCTTGTCCGGCGTGAAAAAACGATCGCGTACGCCCAGCGCTGATCGCATTCCTCGCTGGAGCCACGGACAGCGTCGACAAGCGATTGTCGAAGCGCTATTGGCGGACATATTCCAGGGGCGTATCCGGGCAGGCGAGCATTTGGTTATGGAGGATCTCTCTCGGCGCCTCGGCGTTAGTCCTACTCCAATTCGCGAGGCTTTGATCGCCTTAGCCGGGATTGGAATTGTGGAGTTCTTGCCGAACCGCGGCGCCATTGTACGGCGATTTACGGCAAACGATGTTCGCGAGATCTGCCAGGTCCGGCGGGCTTTGGAATGTACCGCCACGCGGCTAGCGTGTGGCCGGATCGATCTCGCAGAGTTACATACGCTGGCTCACGAATTCCAATGCATGGCCGAAGCCGGCCGGCCTACTGTAAGGTTCATTGAAAAAGCGCGGCAGCTTGATAGCCGCCTGCACGACACAATTGCCGCTTCCTGCGGCAACCGTTTTCTTGCCCAAGAGTTGGGGCGATTGAAGTTGTTGTTTCGGGCCATTCGCGACGTCGCTTGGGAGCGAGAAAAAGCCAACGCCGATTATCATCGCTGCGCTGATGAGGCCCAAGAGCATTATGCGATTGTCAGAGCCCTACTTGCGAATGAACCCAAGACGGCGTCGCGGGCAATGGCCCGACATATCGTCGCGGGATTGAAATACTGGAGCGGCGCGTTACCAACCTGAACCACGACATAGTGTTTGACTTGTGGGTGCATCGGGAAGTGTTGCACCGGCTCGTAATGCGAGTCAGGAGGCCTTCCCTCAACGAGTGACCCGCCCGCACAACCAGCAGCGAACGTGAACGAATAGGTGAGACTATGTCCCACACAACCTCCCGCCATTCCGCGCATACTGCACGTGGTAAGTGTATTGCTGTTGTGATGGACAGTGTTCACATCCACCGCCACGAGCGGATGGTGTACTTGGGACTCTTTCTGCTTGCGGTCGTGTTAGCGTTGTTTGTCTTCGGCCCTAAGACCGCAGGTGCGGGCGATTTGAAGTACAACCGCGACATCCGGCCGATTCTGGCCGATAACTGTTTTGCCTGTCATGGCCCGGACAGCGCTGCCCGCAAAGCCGATCTGAGGCTGGACCAGCGGGAGATTGCAATTGAGATGGGCGCGATTGTGCCCGGGGAACCGGAGAACAGCACGCTGATTGAGCGTATCTTCTCGGAAGATTCCGAGATGGTGATGCCGCCTCCGCACACCAAGAAGGCGTTGACTCAAACGCAAAAGGAGACGCTTAAGAAGTGGGTGGCCGAAGGGGCGCAGTACGAACCGCATTGGTCCTTCATTCCTCCCACGCGGCCCGAACTTCCCCAAGTTAAGGACGTAACGTGGGTGAAAAACCCCATCGATCGCTTCATTCTGGCCAGATTAGAAGCAAACGGTCTAAGGCCTGCCGGCGAGGCAGACCGTCGTACCTTGGCTCGTCGTGTAAGTCTTGACCTAACCGGCCTGCCGCCGGATCCCGA
>CAYWIS010000003.1:0-66492 GCA_964458385.1 uncultured Pirellulaceae bacterium | reverse complement strand
CGTCGCCGACACGGCGCCCAACGCTTACGAAAAGCTGGTGGATGAGCTACTCCGCTCGCCGCAGTGGGGCGAACACCGCGGTCGTTACTGGCTTGACTACGCCCGTTATGCGGACACCCACGGCATCCACTTTGATAACTACCGGGAGATGTGGTCTTACCGCGATTGGGTCATTGATGCGTTTAACCGGAACCTGCCGTGGGATCAGTTTACGATTGAAAGCCTGGCCGGCGATCTGCTTCCGAACCGCACGCTCGACCAATGGATCGCCTCGGGCTTCAACCGCTGCAATATGACAACGAACGAAGGCGGGATCATCGACGAAGAGTACCTCGTCCTGTACACCCGCGAACGCACCGACGCCACTGCTCAAGTGTGGCTCGGTATGACTGCTGGCTGTGCGGTTTGCCACGATCATAAGTTCGACCCGCTCTCGCAGCGGGAGTTCTATGAGATGGCGGCGTTTTTTAATAACACCACGCAGGGAGCGCGCGACGGAAACATCAAAGACACCCCGCCGGTTGTGATCGCGCCGCTGCCGCAGGACCGTGAACGCTGGTTCGCGTTGGAACGTGAAATACCGGCCGCACAGCAACGGCTTGCTGCTCGTAAGGCGGAAGCTCAACCCGAGTTTGAGAAATGGCTTGTCAGCGCCACACCGGAGATCTTCGCATCCAAGCTTCCTGAGGAAGGATTGCACTTTCACGCCGCCTTCAATGAAGGCGCTGATCAGCCGGTGCATGTCACGGCGGGAAGCAAGACACGCCAAATCGTGCTTTCTCCGAACGCCTCGTGGCAATCAGGGCACGTCGGTTCGTATGCTTTGGAGCTAACGAAGGGGGCGGTTGCCGAGCTGCCCGATGTGGGCGACTTCGACAAGGATCAACCGTTTTCTTGCGGCGCCTGGGTCAAATTGGCGCCCAACGATAGTTACGGCGCCATCGTCGCACGCATGGATAACGGTCAGAACTACCGGGGGTGGGATTTCTGGGTTCAAGGGCGGCGCGTGGGAACGCATATTATCAGCGCCTGGAACCAAGACGCCATCAAAGTGGTTACGAAGGATCCGATCCCCGCAAACCAGTGGACTCATGTGTTGTTCACGTACGATGGTTCGGGCAGGGCTGCGGGTGTTAAGGTTTATGTGAACGGTCAGGTGAAGCCGACCAACGTGGAATCCGACACACTTCGTAGCTCTACCCGGACCGCTGTTCCCTTCAAGATCGGCCAACGGAACACATCGGACCCGATCAGCGGCGCTGTCATCCAGGACTTGCGAATCTTTACACGGACGTTATCGCCGCAAGAAGTGGAAACGCTCGCGAAAGCTACCCGGTACGCTTCGATCATGGCCAAGTCTGTAGACCAACGGACAGACGCGGAAACCGAGGAGCTTTTTGGGTGGTGGCTGCTGAATCTCGATCCGCCATCGATGGCGATCAGCCAGGAAATCGCGCGACTGGAGCGCGAACAGAACGACATTAAGTCCCGCGCTACTGTGGCTCACGTGATGCAAGAGAGAGAGGGGCCGGCGACGGCATTCGTTTTGTTTCGCGGCGAATACGATCAACGCCGAGAGCAGGTGAACGCCGATACGCCCGATGCGCTCCCTCCGTTCCCTGACCATCTGCCGCGCAACCGGTTAGGGTTCGCTCAATGGCTGCTCCTGCCCGAACACCCACTTACAGCACGTGTGACCGTGAACCGCTTCTGGCAGGAAGTGTTTGGCGCGGGCCTGGTACGCACCACCGGCGATTTTGGCGTGTCGGGCGAGTTGCCGTCGCATCCCGAGTTGCTCGATTGGTTGGCGGTGGAGTTCCGCGAATCGGGCTGGGATGTGAAGAAGCTGTTCCGGCTGATGGTCACTTCGGCCACATACCGCCAAGCGGCCAACGTCACACCGGAGAAGCTAGAAAAGGATGCTGACAACCGACTGTTGTCGCGCGGGCCGCGGTTCCGTATGGACGCCGAAATGATCCGTGACTATGCGTTGGCCGCTAGCGGCTTGTTGGTAAAGAAGATCGGGGGGCCAAGCGTCAAGCCATACCAACCGCCTGGCGTTTGGGAGGCGATCGCCATGAATGTGAGTAACACGCGCAGCTACCAGCGCGACACAGGCGAAAATCTTTATCGCCGCAGCATGTACACATTCTGGAAACGACAGGCGCCGCCCGCATCGATGGACATTTTCAATGCTCCCAACCGGGAATACTGCGTTGTCCGTCGCGAGCGTACAAATACGCCGCTTCAGGCATTGGTGACATTGAACGACGAACAGTTCATCGAAGCGGCCCGTCACTTGGCCCAGACGGCAATCAAGGAAGGCGGCGAAACATTCAATGGGCGACTCGACGTGATCGGCAAACGACTCCTGGCTCGCAGCTTTCGGGAGGAGGAGAAACAGGTGATCCGCCAGTCGCTTGAAGACTTATCCGCCTACTATCAGTCAGCGCCGGAGGACGCCGCAAAACTTATCACTGTGGGTGAGTCGAAAGCTGATCCTGCCATTCAACCCAGCGAATTAGCAGCTTGGACTATGGTCTGCAATGAGCTGATGAACTTGGACGAGGTGCTGAACAAATAGGCCTTACGCAAGTGCGGCAATATCACGTTTTGAGCCGCGTACATTCGGTGCATTCCAAGAGTTAATCGACGCGTTGAGGACTTTGCTATGGTTCCGTTTCATGAGTTCCGCCAGAACATCACGCGCCGTCATTTCTTTGCGCAAGGCTCGCATGTACTCGGCTGGGCGGCGTTGTCGACTTTAATGGGACGCGGCGGGCAGGCGGCTGAATTTGCGCCGCAGGGTGGCCCCGCTAATCCGCCGACCTTACAGCACTTTCCGGCGAAGGCGAAGCATGTGATCTACCTTCACATGGTAGGCGGACCGCCCCAGATGGATCTGTTTGACTATAAACCCGTAATGAAGGAGTGGTTCGATAAGGACTTGCCCGATTCGATTCGAATGGGGCAGCGGCTTACAACCATGACGAGCGGTCAGGCCCGCTTTCCTATCGCCCCCTCGAAGTACAAGTTTACGCAGCATGGCGAGTGCGGAATGTGGGTGACCGAGCTCTTGCCATGGACGGCCAAGATGGTGGATGACATGGCCTTCATCCGTTCTATGCACACCGAGGCCATTAACCACGAGCCGGCGATCAGCTACATCCAGACCGGCAGTCAAATTACGGGTAAGCCGTGTCTGGGAGCGTGGGCGTCATATGGCTTGGGCTCGCTCAATGAGGACCTGCCGACCTTTGTGGTGCTTGTTGCTCAACCCACGAACACGGAACAAGTGCAGGCGATTTCGGCTCGTTTGTGGTCCTCGGGCTTTCTGCCGGGCAAACACGCGGGTGTGAGCTTTCGGACCAGCGGTGATCCAATTCTCTTCATTAACGATCCTCCAGGCGTACCGCGCGCGGTGCGACGCATGACGCTGGATGGCCTGAAAAAGCTGAATGAGATGAATTACGCCCAGGTGGGCGATCCCGAAACTCATACCCGCATTCAGCAATATGAGCTGGCGTTTCGCATGCAAAGCAGCGTGCCGGAACTTACGAACCTCGCCAGCGAACCGGAAAGCACCTTCCGGCTTTACGGAGAAGCGGCCAGGAAGGCAGGCACATTCGCTAACACGGTTCTCCTCGCGCGACGTATGGTCGAACGCGGAGTGCGGTTTATTCAGATTTATCACAACAATTGGGACACCCACGCCAACGTCGCGGGACGTCTTCCCGATCAGTGCCGGGACATCGACCAGCCGTGTTACGGTTTGGTGCAGGACCTTAAGCAACGCGGTCTTCTTGATGAGACGCTTATCATTTGGGGAGGTGAGTTTGGACGCACGATATACTCGCAAGGCGGCTTATCGATGCAGAACTACGGCCGCGATCACCATCCCCGTTGCTTCACGATGTGGATGGCGGGCGGCGGCGTGAAGGGAGGCACAATCTACGGGGAAACGGACGATTTCTCGTACAACATTGTGAAAGATCCCGTCCACATTCGCGATTTTCACGCTACGGTGCTCCGGCTCCTGGGATTCGACCATGAACGCTTTACCGTCAAGCACCAAGGACTTGACCAGCGCCTTAGTGGCGTGGAGCCCGCTCGTGTGGTCGAAGAGTTAATCGCGTAATGCGATCTAGAGGCTCCCACACGCATGGTCGCCGAGCATGTTTGCGAGAGTTAGGGCGTAACCGAAGAGAACAACCTGAACGCAAAGGACATGGTCCCGTCGAACCGACGGGACCTACTTGTTACGGTGCGTGTTATGAAGTCGTCGCTTGCCTTGATCGTCTTCCTGACTTGCGGTTCGGTGTTGCTGGCTGCCGAGGAGGGAAACGTATCGACCACACCGGACTTTATTCGTGACGTGCGTCCGATTCTCTCGCAATATTGCTTCACCTGTCATGGTCCCGATGAAAGCACCCGCGAAGCAAACTTGCGCCTTGATCGGCGAGAGAATGCTACGAAGCCCGCTGATTCGGGGGCGATCGCCATTGTTCCCGGCAAGCCGGAAGAAAGCGAACTGCTGCGTCGTATCTTGTCGGGGGATGAAAACGAACGCATGCCGCCACCGTCGACCAAAATGCGGCTTTCACCGACGCAGAAAGAAACGTTGCGCCGTTGGATTGCCTCGGGCGCGAAGTACTCCGAGCATTGGGCATTTGTAGCGCCGGCGCAAGTTCCGCCTCCCCCGGTAAAACATTCGAAGCGGCTGCGGAACGAGATTGACCATTTCATCCTCGCTCGGCTGGAGGCGGAAGGTTTGGCCCCCTCGCCGCCGGCGGATAATTTCACATTGATCCGTCGCGTTTATCTCGATCTGATTGGCCTACCACCTACGCCAGAGGAAGTCGAGGCGTTTCTCAGCGATTCATCGCCACAGGCGTATGAAGCGCTGGTCGACCGGCTACTTGAGTCGCCGCACTATGGCGAGCGTTGGGCGAGGTTATGGCTCGATTTAGCGCGCTACGCAGATACAAATGGTTACGAGAAGGACCGCCCCCGCTCGATCTGGCCATATCGCGATTGGGTAATTCGTGCGCTAAACGCTGATATGCCGTTTGATCAATTCACGATCGAGCAGTTGGCGGGAGATATGCTGCCAAACGCCAGCATCGAACAGCGGGTCGCAACGGGATTTCATCGCAATACGATGCTTAACGAGGAAGGCGGAATCGATCCCTTGGAGTTCCGTTTCCATGCGATGACCGACCGTGTAGCGACCACCGGTACAACATGGCTGGGGTTAACGCTCGGTTGCGCTCAGTGCCACTCTCACAAGTACGATCCGATTAGTCAGGAGGAGTATTACAGATTGATGGCGTTGTTGAACAACGTCGATGAACCGGAGTTAGACTTGCCTAGTCCTGAACTAGACGCGGCTTATGCCCGGAACCTGAACGAAGCGGAGCGTCTTCTGACGGAGTTGCCCCGCCATTGGCCGGCTGATCAGGCGTCGCTAGATGAACGCTTTGCCGCTTGGCTTAGACAGGAACGCGAGAGAACCGTTGCCTGGACTGCATTGCGTCCGACGACAGCGAAATCGAACTCGCCACATTTGATGGTGCAGGACGACAATTCCGTATTTGCCTCGGGGGATACAACGAAACAGGATATTTATGAATTGACCTTCCATCCACCTGAGCAAGCGATTACCGCAATTCGCCTCGAAGCGCTGCCCGACGACCGGCTGCCTGCCCACGGTCCGGGTATGACGTACTATGAGGGAACGAAAGGGGACTTCTTTCTCGGGGAATTTGCGCTTTTCGCTGATGGGCAACCAACGAAGTTCGCGCGTGCCTCGCACTCCTACGCCAAGAATCGCTTTGGCGCCAACCCGGGAGCTGCCCAAATGGCGATCGACGGCGACGTGCAAACCGGCTGGTCTGTTGATGGTCGCCAAGGCGAGCGGCACACGGCAGTGTTCGTTCTGGAACAGCCGATTCATGCGAACGAGCTTCACCTGCGAATGACCTTCGGTCGCCATTTCGCAAGTTCACTGGGGCGCTTCCGTATCTCGGTCACCACGGATCCACGGGGTGGTGAAGCTCGTGATTTGCCCGAGGAAGTTGAAAGGCTGTTGGCGATCCCTGACGAACTACTGACTGACGCGGAACGCATGCGATTACGGCAAGAGTTCCTGCTTCAAACACCGGAGCTGGCGGAGCATGCCAAACGTATCCGCCAATTGCGAAAGCGACCGCACTATCCCACCACGCTGGTTATGCAGGAACGACTGCCGGAAAACCCCCGGCTGACCTTCCGCCATCATCGTGGCGAATTCCTGCAACCCAAAGAGCAAGTCGAGCCGGATGTACCTGCGGTGCTGCCTCCATTGCCGCAAGGTGCGCCGCGCAATCGCTTGACGTTTGCGCGATGGCTCGTTTCACCTGAGAACCCGCTCACGGCGCGCGTGATCGTTAACCGGCAATGGGCAGCCATCTTCGGTACGGGCATTGTACGCACGGTGGACGATTTTGGAATCCAGGGCGAGCTGCCTTCTCATCCAGAACTACTTGACTGGTTGGCGGTCAAATTCATGCAAGAAGGTTGGTCGCTCAAGAAGCTCCACCGTTTGATTGTCACCAGCGGAACGTATCGGCAATCGTCCCGTGTGACACCGGAACTACTCAGTAAAGATCCGCAAAACCGACTGCTGGCTCGCGGTCCGCGGGTGCGGTTAGAGGCCGAACTGATTCGCGACTCCGTATTGCGGGCAAGTGGGTTGCTTTCACCCAAAATTGGCGGTCCGAGCGTCTTTCCGCCGCAACCTGCGAGCGTGACCACCGAAGGAACCTATGGCCAGCTTCCGTGGAAGGCGAGCCAAGGTGAGGATCGTTACCGCCGTAGCCTCTATACCTACAGTAAACGCACAGCGCCCTTCGCTATGTACGCCACCTTTGATGCTCCGAGCGGAGAGGCCTGTGTTGCTCGGCGAGACGTCTCGAACACGCCGCTTCAGGCCCTCACACTCTTGAATGACAGTATGTTTCTAGAAGCGGCCCAGGCGCTCGGCAAGACTTTCGCGGCAGACATGCGCCCTACCGAAGTTCGCATGGACGATCTATTCCGCCGTTGCCTGGTGCGTCCCCCAAGCACACAGGAACGCAACGACTTACTGGCTTTCTACGAACAGCAAAAACAACGTTTTGCGTCGGGCGAGCTGAGTCCAAAACCGCTCGCTGGCGACGGTCCTCAAGCGGCTGAGCAGGCTGCCTGGACATTAGTCGCCCGTGTTCTATTCAACTTAGACGAGTTTATTACGAGGAATTGAAAAACCGTCCTGGAGCACGCTAACACGAGCATCATATTGCCGTTCTTAGCCGGTGGGCGAATCTCGTGTCGAATTGTCGTTAAGGCTTTGAAGATAAAGTCATGTCGAACCGTTCTACTAACCACGCGCTGTATTCTGTTTCCCGCCGTTACTTTTTGAGCGAATGCGGCGTAGGTCTCGGCAAGATCGCGCTAGGGGGGCTGATTACCGGCGCGTTGACGTCCTCAGCACAGGCGGCAACCAACCCTTTAGCGCCAAAACCTCCGCACTTTGCACCGAAGGCCAAACGGGTGATTCATCTGTTTATGGCTGGCGCTCCGAGCCAACTTGACCTGTTTGATTACAAGCCTGAATTGGTCAAGTTGGAAGGGAAACCGTTGCCGCCATCGGTGATTGGCGATCAACGCTACGCGTTCATTCAGCCCGACGCTGGTGTGCTTGGCCCGCGATTCAAGTTCGCTAAGCACGGCCAATGTGGCGCCGAACTGGCCGAGACGTTGCCGCACTTGGCGAAGGTTGTGGACGATATTTGCTTGGTGAAATCTGTCCATACCGACCAGTTCAACCATGCTCCGGCGCAGATTTTCCTCAACACCGGCTTTGCCCAACCGGGCCGGCCTAGCCTGGGTTCATGGGTCCTCTACGGGCTGGGGTGCGAAACACAGGATCTGCCTGCCTATGTGGTCATGTCCACGGGCAGCGGTATTAGCGGTGGAGCTGCAAATTGGTCGAGCGGCTTTCTGCCTACGATTTACACAGGGGTTCGGTTTCGCAATCAGGGCGACCCGATCTTGAATGTATCGAGTCCGCCGGGAATCGATGCGCACGCCCAGCGTGACTCGCTTGACCTGATTTCCAAATTTAACCACCGCCGATTGGAGGCCGAGGGCGACCCAGAGATCGCTACCCGCATTGCCGCGTACGAAATGGCCTTTCGCCTACAAACCTCTGCGCCCGAATTGACGGATTTACGCAGTGAAGGACAAGAGACGCTCGACCTTTATGGCTGTGATCCGGACAAACCGTCGTTTGCTCGGGCATGTTTACTTGCCCGGCGGATGATCGAGCGCGGTGTACGATTTGTGAACATTTACCACGAAGGATGGGACGCCCATAGCGACGTTGCGGGCAACCACCGCAACAATTGCGTTGCTACTGATCAGGCGAGCGCCGCCTTGATTCAAGACCTCAAGCGGCGTGGTTTGCTCGACGAAACGCTGGTGATCTGGGGAGGGGAATTCGGGCGAACTCCCATGGTTGAGTCTAATCCTGCGCTTGGCCGCTCGCAGGGGCGTGATCATCATCCACAAGCCTTTACCATGTGGTTGGCTGGCGGTGGGGTCAAACCGGGCGTCACGGTCGGCGCCACCGATGAACTAGGTTTTCATGTGGTCGAACGACCGGTCCATGTCCACGATCTGCAAGCCACGATTCTCCACCTCTTAGGTTTTGACCATGAACGTCTTACCTACCGCCATGCTGGCCGCGACTTCCGCCTGACGGACGTACACGGAAAAGTTGTGAAGGAACTGCTGGCGTAAGATGCGTCTGGGCAAACCGCCGGCGTCACTTACGGCTGTTGCGGGGCTGATTTCGTTGGATGAACACCCACTAGTCGAGTCGGTTGGTAGGGTGTGTATCATACCTTGACTGCAGTGCGGGTTTCGATGCTCACCGGAATCCCTTTGAATGCCGGGGTTTTCGATTGCGGATCGGCGTGACGAGGCACCAGAACATTCGCCTCGGGATAGTACATCAGCGCATTGCCTGGCTTTATCTGTGGAAAGGCTCGCACAATAATGCCCGCGAGTTCGCCAGCTTCGCTGCGAACGGTAACTCGCTGGTCGGCTTGGAGACCCAGGCGCGCAATATCGTCGGGGTGAAGTAGGATTACGTCGCGGCGATCTTGGCCGCGGTAGAGATCGTCTTCGTCGTACACTACCGTATTGAACTGACCTTCGCTGCGAACGGTCATCAACCGTAGTTCGTCGCCTCCGCCGCGCAATTCCGGCAGTTCGTGGATGTGCAGTTTCGCCCGGCCGGTCGGGGTGGCGAAACGCGGCTCGTGGAAAGTGCGGCCGCCGATCTGAAACTCCTGTTTGGTGCGATCAATCTCGGCAAGTTTCTCAAAGCCAGGTATGACCTTAGCGATAGCCTCCCGAATCTTGCCGGTATTCCGCATGGAACGCCAATCAATCGGTCCTTGACCGAGTGTCGCTTCCGCCAGTTCCGCGATAACTTGCACTTCGCTTCGCGGGCCCTCGTGCCGCCGTGGCCCGCCATCGCTCAATCGCACGTAATTGAACATCGACTCCTGTGTGGTCGGCTGTGGTTCTTCGTCGCGGGCTAGCACTGGGAGGATGATCGTTTCGGCAGCCAAGCCATGGGCATGGCCTGTATTAAGAGTGGTATTCAGGTAGACGAGCATCTCCAGGTGAGAGAGCGAGGAGGCCGCAAAGTGGGCGTCGGGGTTCGAGCCGTAGAGGTTGCCTCCCAGGCAGAAGCCCAATTTGAGCCGCCCTTCATGAGCCGCTTCCATGCAGCCAAGCGTGTCGAGGCCCGGTGTGGTTGGCAGTGTAACACCGAACTCGCGTTGCAGGCGGTCGAATATCTCATCGCGCAGTTTGGGCGTAACACCCATCGACCCAATGCCTTGCACGTTTGAGTGTCCCCGGATCGGCAGCAAGCCCGCGTTAGGACGGCCAACCATGCCACGCATCAGGGCGAGGTTCACAATGGCTTGCACGTTCTGTACGCCATGCGCGTGATGGGTAACACCCATTGTCCAGCTGAACACCACATTCTGGGCCGCGGCGTAACGTTCGGCGATCGCATTAATGTCGGCTTGGGAAACTCCCGACTTGGCTTGAATTTCGGACCAAGAAAGCTGCCGCACGTGCGCAATCCAGGCGTCGTACCCTTCGCAATAGTTGCGAAGGAAGTTCTCGTCTTGGGCGCCCATCTCGTCAATGCGTTTAGCCACGCCCGTTAAGAGGGCTAAATCGCCGCCGATGTCGGGCTGGACATACAATGTGGCGATCTTGTCGCCAAAGAGCAAACTCCGCACATTGCTTGGAACGCGGAATTTGACGAGCCCCGTTTCAATTACGGGGTTAATTACGATGACTTCACCCCCGCGCCGACGGACGTGCATCAGGGTGGTCATTAACCGAGGATGGTTGCTGGGAGGGTTGCCTCCGATCACGAATACCAGGTCGGCGCGCTCAACATCGTCTAGCACTAACGTCGCCGTTCCGCTGCCCACCGACGACATTAACCCCACGCCACTGGCCTGATGGCAATAGTAGCTGCAATTATTGATATTGTTCGTTCCATAAAGCCGGGCGAAGAGTTGCAGGAGAAAGCCGGCCTCATTGGAACTGCGGCCACTGAAGTACCAGAAGGTTTCGTTAGCGCGAAGTTGCTTCAGCTTGGAAACAATGCGATCCATTGCTTCGTTCCAGCTGATCGGCCGGTAGTAGTTTTGGCTTCGCTCTAGCAACACCGGTTGCACCAACCGGCCGCGGGTTTCCAGCTCTCGCGGAGTGAATCGCTGAAGCTGTGCGATACTGTAGGTTGCCCAAAAGTCCTCCGGAATGGCCGCTTGCATATCTGATGCTTGCGCCTGGAGCGACTTTTTGCATACTTCGGGAAAATGGCCGCGTTCGTTGACCATGCCTCCCTTCTGGCCCCCCATACCAAGAGCGCAGGTCTTACAGGCATTGCGAGACCGCATCGCCTTGTAGAGCTTCCAAAAGCCGCCAGCTTGTCGGGCCTTTCGTAAGGTATACAAGATGGCTGGCCAGCCGCCGCCACTGGTAACGTGTTTCATAGGATATGAACGCCATGAACGAGTAGATGCGAAGGGATTTCGCATCGGGAGGGGACAGTTACGATGGTATGTTGATTCACGCCCACAAGCAAGCAATGGAGACAACGTTCACGGTGGTACGACGTTGGTTTGGTTCATCCCGCGGGGGCGCTGCAGACTGCAAAACTGCCTCGCTTCACACGGCCCGAACCAGCACTTCACCCCGTCCTCCCTCAAGCAGATCGCCGTTATACAGGTCGAATAAGGCTGACTCCAATTCGTCGGGTACGTGAAAGCCATACTGCCGAAGTTGCCGGAACATCAGCGGCAGAACAACTGGGCGGTAACGGCAAGCATAGCGGAAGCTAGGAAGCAGACGTGGAGATTTGGCGCCAAACAGCCCCAGACTGCCGCGCCGCATTCCCGCACCATGGCGAATCCCTGCCTCACCAAAGATGAACACGGCGCCGGCGGCCATGTTGAAGCCCACGAGGTCGCCAGCATTCCCCCCCACGGCTATCAACCCACGGCGCATGATGCGTCCAACTTCATTGCCCGCATCACCGTTAATCAAAATGGTCCCCCCTTTCATGCCCAACCGACTGCCGCGGTATGCGGCGCCGACCAAGTGTCCGGCACGGCCGCGAACGTGAATTAGTCCCCCTTTCATTTCACCTCCCACCCAATCGCCCGCGTCGCCGGATACGTGAATTTCACCCCCGGTCATTTCGCTTCCCAGGTGGCGGCCGGCGTTCCCCTCAACGCGAATGACACCTTCTCGCAGCTTGGCGCCGATCCAGTGGACTCCCGATAAGTCGCCTTCCCATATCATTTGGCCGTCGGAGGGATCGCCCGAAACCTGAAAAAGCTCGGCCAGAGGGAGTCTTCGATTACCGTGAAAAATCTCCGTTCGTTCGATCTCGGGGAGCGATTTGCCCCGGACAACGTCTGGCGTAAGGCCTTCAACTTCGACAGGGATCGTCGTATCGACTCGATAACGAAGATAGAGAGGCATAGGCTCGTTTTGTAAACAGGCAGGATGGGTTACGATTATCCTTCACTAGAGCGTCGCGGAACAAGTGCCGCGGCGTACCGATTTCTCCCTGTTTCCTGCCTCTCGACCGGTGTTGACGTTTTCCTCCAACTCGCCTGCTGCTTTGGGTTACCGCTGGCCTGCCGAATGGGAGCCTCATGCGGCGACGTGGGTTGCCTGGCCGCACAACCCCAAGACCTGGCCCGGTAAATTCGAACCGGTGTCCAACGAATTCGCGCAAATGGTGCTGGCAATCGCCGAAGTCGAGCCAGTTCATGTGTTGGCGGGGGGAGACGAGGTTCGGCGAGTCGCGGAGAAATTTATAGGCGGGCGCGAAAACATTATTTTGCACGACATCCGGACGAATGACGCATGGGCTCGCGATCACGGCCCCACTTTTTTGAATTCGCGCACCCAACCTCCGGCCTTGGTCGATTGGGAGTATAACGCCTGGGGCGGGAAATATCCTCCCTACGATCTCGACAACCAAGTGCCACGGCAGATCGCCGAATTGACTGGCCGACGTCGGTTTGCCACCGGCGTGGTTCTCGAAGGAGGCGCCATTGATGGAGATGGCCAAGGAACGGTGCTGACCACCGCCTCATGCGTATTGAACCCTAACCGCAACCCAGATATGTCGCGCGAACGGATGGAGCAATTGTTGGCGGACTACTTGGGCGCGAAGAAAGTATTATGGGCGCCCCGAGGCGAATTGGCCGGCGATGACACCGATGGCCATATTGACCAACTGGCGAGATTTGTGGGGCCGGGAACGGTCGTCGCCGCAATAACGGAAGACGAGTCGGATGAGAATTTCGAACCTCTGCAGGAAAACTTGCGCGCTTTCCGCGAAATGCGCGACGCCACCGGAAGACAACTGGAGGTAATTCCGCTGCCTTTGCCCGCACCGAAGTACTACGATGGGCAGCGGCTTCCTGCATGTTATTGCAATTTTTATATTGCCAACGGGTTGGTGCTCGTTCCACAATTTGGCGATCCCGCCGATGACCATGCATTAGGGATTCTTCGCGAACTAATGCCCCAACATGAAGTGCGCGGATTACCTTCGCTTGACTTGGTATGGGGGCTGGGATCGTTCCACTGCCTGACGCAGCAGGAGCCGCGTCAAGAATTTTGAGAAATTGTGTGATACTTTGTGATCAGCCGACCATTTATTCATGCCGCAATGGGCGGTTTTCATTTCTAAGACGCACCCACGTCGGGGGTGAGTAAGCGGTTGAAAAAGGGCGGAGATACTCCGAATCACTGGATCCGCTGGTCCTCGCGGGGAATGGTCGCCGTCCGAAACCCGGCTCATCGCCGAACAGGCTGTTTCCGGCTATCTGATTCTCATACATACCAGAAACCATGCACCACCGCCTTGCCCATCTCTGGATCTTGTTGACTTGTATGATCGTAGGACTTGCGCTCCAGGTTGCGTCATATCCTTGGCGCGAGGCGCATGCGGCGGACGAAGGCGAACGGCGTCAGTGGAGCGATTCCACCGGAAGATTTCAAGTTCAGGCAGCGCTGATTGAGGTGAAGGACGGCAGGGCCGTGCTCGAGCGAGAAGACGGCCAGCGCATCAGTGTGCCGCTAACAAGGCTGAGCAATGAGGATCAACAATATGTGCGAGCAGAACTTGCTCGGCGTCGCGCCAATCGGCAACAGGCGACTACAAGACAGGCGGATTCGGTAGGCTCAGCCTCGTCGTCGGATGATCATTGGCCACAGTGGCGGGGGCCCAATCGTGACGGTGTGTCGTTATCGAAGGGCCTCCTCGATACTTGGCCAGAAAACGGTCCGCCGCTGGTATGGCAGAAACGCGGCCTGGGAAACGGTTTTGCGAGTGTCGCCGTCACGGGAGGGAAAATCTATACCCAGGGCAACCGGGGCGGCACGGTTGAGTTGATTTGTCTCAATGCAGAGGACGGGCAGGAAGTGTGGTCGGCTCGCGTTGGCGGGAGTAGTGAGCCCACAGGCACGCCCACTGTGGATGACGATCTGGTGTTTGTCGAAGATAACGACGGAAACCTGCTGTGCGTGGAGCGAGAGACGGGGCGTGAGGTCTGGCGCAAGAACTTTGGCCGTGATTTTGGCGCTGAGCGGCCAAGCTGGGGATTTAGCGAGTCGCCCTTGGTCGATGGCGATCGTTTGATCTGCACACCAGGCGCCCGGGACGCAATGCTTGTGTCGCTAAAAAAGGAAACGGGCGAAGTCATCTGGGCTTGTCCGTCGGCTCCAGAAGGGCGCGGCCATGGCGGCGCTGGCTACTCATCGCCTGTGTTGAGCAATGCTGGCGGCGTCAAGCAGTACGTGCAGTTGACGGGCAAAGGCGTCATCGGTGTGCGGGCTAACGATGGTAAACTCCTGTGGGGCTACGATCAAATCTCCAACGGCACGGCGAACATTCCTACGCCGATCGTCTCTGGCGATTTGATCTTCTGCTCGTCGGGCTATGACGATGGCGGTTCCGCCCTCTTGCGAATCGTTGGTCGCGGCGGCGAGGCCGTAGTGCAGGAGGTTTATCGTCTCGACCGGCGGACGTTCCAAAACCATCACGGAGGGATGATCCTCGTGGACGGTTACATTTATGCGGGCCACGGACACAACAACGGTTTTCCGATTTGTGTCGAATTGAAGTCCGGTAAGATCATGTGGGGGGGACGAGAGCGAGGGCCGGGAACGGGTTCCGCCGCGGTTGCTTACGCGGATGGTGATTTGATCTTCCGTTACCAGAATGGAACGGTGGCCTTAATTGAAGCTACACCGCGCGAGTATCGCCTTAAGAGCGTTTTCACTCCGGTACACCGGGAGCGCGAGAGCTGGGCCCATCCGGTAGTGGCCGACGGCAAACTTTACCTTCGCGAGCAAGACGTCTTGATGTGCTACGATTTGCGAAAGTAATGGCCTTGGCATCGCCTTGCGCTGCCGATCACGGAAGAACTTCGGCTATTCGAGTTCGAGCCGTAATGCATGGAGAGAGTAGTTGACTTCAATCACAAACAGAACAGCGGCTAGAACGACCAAACCCACTGAGGTGATCAGCAACAATTCTTTGATTAATAGCAGGTCCAATCCGGCGATTTCTTCCACAGCGGTGGCGAATACCATAGCGCCGCTTGCCACAATACTCACGCCGACACAGAGAATCGCATTCTTCATGACTTTGCAGCGGGCATAGATCACCTCAATGGAGCGATCGAGCTTGGGCAAGTCCGCTGGCTCGCACGTCTTCTTTTCGTGTAACAGGTGACGGATTCGGTCGATGGCATGGTTATACCGGTTGACCATGCTCAGCAGTAACAATCCCACGCCCGAGATCAAGGCGATAGGCGTTAGCGTTGCCTGAAGGATGGGAGTGAAGTCCGACATTGCGAACAGCCTTCGAGATCTATCGGGGCATTCGTAACGAGCGCGCATTCCTTTACATGCCCACCAAAGTGATAAGTCGCGGCGGAAGGCAAAGGAATGGAATCGTCAGTGAAAGAGCCCCGAGACACGCTCTCGCTCGACCGAGTGGGACTCGGTCATTTGCCGTGGGCGGATGGTCAATGCCCATTAAGATCACTAGAAGCAGCATGACCGTCCAAACATAGGCGCTGGCGAATACGACGTACGCCACAGCGAACAGAATGAATCCGCGTGCAATCCACCGTCCGCGCGGCCCAAGTAGCGTATAAATCACGTGCCCGCCATCAAGTTGGCTAACAGGGGCCATATTGATTGCTGTTACGAGCAGGCCAAACCAACCCGCCATGAAGTACGGATTCAGTTGGGCTACCCACACGCCGCCTTGTTGTCGATACGCCTCATAGCTTTCGGGACGCAGCCAGTCGAGTGCCCAGACCAACAGAAACGGTAGATCTAGAATTGCTCCCCCCGTTTGAGGTTGACTGAAATCTAGCCTCATTAGCCCGACGAACGCTACGGGCAGGCAGATCGCCAACCCCGCTAGGGGACCTGCCAAGCCAATGTCGAAGATCTGCCGCCGGTCGGCCCGTCGGCCATCCATAGCGATGACGGCTCCCATCGTTCCAAACGGACCTAAGGGGAAGGGAATGAAATGCGGAAGACTGGCGGGGACGCGATAAATGACTGTCGCCACAAAATGTCCCATTTCGTGCGCAAGCAGGATGCCAATCAGGCAAACCATGTAAATCAGCCCTTCCTCCCAGTGCGCAACAGCGGCGCGGCGAAAGGGCATGAACGGGTCGTCACCTGGGAAAAAGCCGTACAGGCTTGGGCGCCAGAGCGTGGAGCCAACCCAGAATGTGGAAATACAGGTTAGTAGGAAAAGAATGATCGGCCGGACATACCGGGGGCGGCGCGGCGTTATCGCCTCTTCCAACGTTGGCGCCCGCAACGGCGCCTTGTCAGCGGCTTGTGCAATGTAAACGTCCTCGCCACTTGGGGAACGTATTTCCTTGTGCGATGGGTGAGTATTCTCCATAGTCCCACCTTACCACAGGACCGCCGCATTCATCTATGAGCCCAGGGTGGGCCAAGGCGGAAGAATTCACAACAGGTAGCCAATTGTTTCCCGCCATGCACCCGTCAGATGATGTGAAGCCAAAATGCAACACGAAATCAGTTAGATTTTGAATGGGTGTTGTCGTTAAATGGTCGTTGAATCTGCCTGCCAGAGCAGGTTGCGGGAGAAATGCCCGTATGGGGGGATCCGGTAAACTGCAAATCGAAAAAATTCGACCTACGATTGCAGTACACCATGCCGTCGATCGAAGAAATTCGCGAGATTGAGCATCTGAAATCCAGCTCACTGCGCTGGAGTGCGCTTCTCGCGCAGACACGCGGCGGCTCATTTTTTCACTCTTTGGACTGGCTCTTGGCGTATTGGCGGCACTTTGGACACGGCCAGGAATTGCGGGTGCTGGTCGCCTCCAGCCACGGGGAGATCATTGGGATTCTCCCCCTGGTGCTTCGTCGCGAAGCGACTCGCTTGGGGGCGATTCGCGTCTTGACTTATCCGCTACAAGATTGGGGATCGTTCTACGGACCAATTGGCGGACAGCCAGCGGCAACGCTTCTTACAGCGATGCTTTATTTGAGGCGAGTGCAACGCGATTGGGATGTACTGGACCTACGATGGATCGACGAAACGGTGGACGGTGGGCGCACCCAGCGGGCGATGGAAATGGCGGGCTTCTCGGCGCGCGCGGGCGTTTGGGCGACGACTTGTATCGTTGACCTGCCAGACACCTGGAATGCGTACTTCAGCGGTTTGAGCAGCAAGTTTCGCAATAATTTACGTCGCGCCGAGAAGCGGTTAGCACAGGAAGGCGACGCGATCCTCGAACGCTATCGTCCCTTGGGGGCCGCCTATGGCGACGGGGATCCACGTTGGGCGCTCTATGATGAGTGCGTCGAGATCTCCCGCCGCAGTTGGCAGGGACGGTCCGCGACGGGCACCACACTCTGCCATTCCCAAGTGGCCGATTTCTTTCGTGATACCCATTTTCTGGCGGCTCAAAACGGAACGCTCGATATCACCGTATTACGACTCAACGGTCAGGCAGTCGCGTTTTCGTACAATTACCATACCGATGGCGCACTCTACGGCTTGCGGATGGGATACGATCCTGCCTGGGCGCATTGTGGCGTAGGGAGCGTACTCTTGGCGTGGACGTTACGTGACAGCATTAGGCGAGGCGATCATTGTCTCGATATGGGCGTTGCCACGCACGAAATCAAGCAATGCTGGAACCCGCGGATGACGCCGTTAGGCCGCGTAACGCATTATCCGGCGGCGTCGCCACGCGCGCAGCTTCTCGCGTGGAAGCGACGCTTTCATCGGCGTGTACTCGGTTAACAGGAGTTTATTGGCTGAGCATCTGCCCCCCGCCGCGATGAACCTTCTTGCTCTTCTGGGTGTCCGACATCTGACGTTTGTGCGGAGTGGGCGGCCATGCTCTGGCGTCGACTCGCCCTGCCGCTACTCGCTGGTCTGATTCCTGCGTCTTGATCTCGGTTATCAACACCCATGGCTTCGCTCTTGCAACGGCCGGCGCTCTTGTTGAACCGTTACTGGCAGCCGGTTCATGTATCCACGGTGCAGCGCGCGTTGATTTTGCTGGCGCGTGATGCGGCGCGCGTCGTCGACCCGGAGAACTATCAGTTGTACAACTGGGATGACTGGATAGCCGTGCCGTCTCGACAGGACGAGGCGGTTATTCGCGGCGTGACGCTCCGACTGCGTATTCCGGAAGTACTGGTCTTGGCGCACTATGACCGCATTCCCGATGGCGTTGTGGCCTTTAGCAAACGAAATGTCTTCAAGCGGGACCGGTTGACCTGCCAGTACTGCGGCCGACAACCAGGCCGCCATGAGTTGACGTTGGATCACGTACTGCCTCGGTCGCGCGGCGGTGCAACGTCATGGGAGAACTGCGTTCTAGCGTGTCTGGAGTGTAACCGCCGCAAGGCCGATCGTACGCCGGAGCAGGCCAACATGCATCTCTGTCGCCGCCCGGTAAGGCCTGCTTGGAGGCCGCTTTACGCGGTAGCGGTCCGGCTACCAAGCTGGGCCCCGTTCCTTGGGGAAGCCAAAGACTCTGTAACGCTCGTTTCGTGAGTAACGCTGCGTTTGCAAAAGACACTGGTGCGGGGCACAGAGTCCAGGCGCAACTGGCCTCTCTTCGACGCGGCAAGTCTTACTCGCACTTCGCGGTACTGTTTCTTAGGAAAGATACGATGTAACAAAAATCGCCGGGCCGCGTGGGGACGGTCCGGCGGAGGGTGGCGGCTCATGGCCGCCTCGGGAGGTTATGTCGATCGACGAACTAGGGTTCGTCGTCAAGGCGAAGCTCTGCGTTTCGGATTTGTCGAAACGCAAAGTGGGGTAAAAAAGGAAGTAGGAAGAGAGATTGAGTGGTTTTTATCCGCCGTTATTGCTGGGAAAACAGGTGGCCCGAAGTTTACGGCTCGGCCGTCATCTCATGTTGCCAACGGCGACTTAGCGGGGGCAATAAAACGCCCACCGTTGTCATACATGCCGGCGCCGGTAAATCGGCACCACATCAGGTCCAGAATCAGGCCGACCCAAGCGCCATCGACCAAGAGCGAGGCGATCATGCGGCGGTAAGGGAGCGGTTCACGATGGTAAAAGTCGAAGCCGTGCGCCGAGAGATGTTTCCCGTGCACTTGAACGGTTTCTTCGACCAACGGGACTTCGCCTGCCAGCGGCGTGAGATAAACGGGGTGGGGATACGGATAGCGGCGTTCGCTGCGGCGCTCTCTCCCTTTACGGTGAACGTTCTTATGCATCAGCGCCGCCAGCACGCGTGACGCCACGGGGTCGTCTTGGGAGGCCGTTGTTCGCACGTTTGGCGAGTCAGACTGCTCAAGGGTATTGAGTATTCGTCGAATTGGTGCGCAACCGCGCTTAGGTTCCGCCAATGTTTGGATCATGAAATGCGCCCCGTAGGGCCCCTTGCACGGATGAGTCACAAGGCCGACGCCGAATGGCGCGACGAGAATTGGCCGATGCAGCCCATTAGTGAGACAAGTCTCGGGAGCTGACAGGCGACACCCGATTGAGGCGTGCATCACGCGTCAAAAGAAACCTACGTCATAACATGTTCAGTGTCAAAAATAGCGCTGTGGGAGAGAGAACTTAAACCAACTCGTGTTGTTCCGCGACGTTCTGCGTTTACTACCGCCGAGAACGATGTACGCGAGTGTGATCAGCTGATTGTTGCGAGGAACGACGTCGACGTGCGCGTTTGTGCGTCACTTGGTTGGTGCCAGATGCTGCAACAGTTCTCTCCCATTGAACCCACCACAGGACGCCGCACTGGGTAAGCCTTCATTCGAAATTGTTTGAGAATCGAGGGATTCTCGATTTGATTGACGTGTTCGCAAAAGGATGCTTGAAGAATGCTCCGCTAGGCAATGATTGCTGCTGACGAGCTTGGGACATGGTTGTAAAGGAATTGGGGCAGGACCCACGAACACCGAACTGCTCCCCCAATGAACGCGCGGGAGGCGTCTACATAACATGCGCGGTAACGGTGCGGTTTACATTAGACGAATAGCCTATCGAAATTTCGGTATAAGGCTTTAGGAGGCATGTTGGGGGCGGGTGGATGACGGTAGATACCACGAGGAAACGCAGACAGACGTGCACCTCCTGCAGTGGGGAGTGGGTTTGATTGCTGGTCGTAGGATCGCGTAGGTTCTTCCCGACGCATTCCATTCGATTGCTATCCGGGCAGTAGAGCGGCAAGAAGTGGAATTGGGCCCGGTTTTGGAGGGGCTCCCATGACCAACGGCGTTCGCTGGCCTTTGCGGATGCGGTAAGTGTCCAAGATCGAATGAATGCGTCGTGCTAAGAGGATCATGCTGCTTCACCAGCGTCTTCCATTGTCGCCGAACCAATGCCGGTTCTTTCAGGTGATTTCCATCCTTGTAAGCCGGCCCGAGCGTTCAGTACGGCTACCTAAGAGTGTGCACTGGAAAGCGAAATAGCAGGGCCGCGAGCAAAACGCAAGGCGTAGCATGTGCGGGTTAGAACCCGATGCGAGCGAACTTCGTCAAGTTCTGGTATAGTAAAGGGAGAGTCCGTCCCACCCTCGTCTACCGGGAGAACACTTTGCTGTCGAAAGCCGAACGAAGCGTACTGGAAACTTTTCGCCGGTTCCTTATGCTCCCTGGCCAGATGTTGTGTTTCAACGGCCAGGATCACGCCAAGCGCCGCGACGCTTTGCGGAAATTGACCGAGAAAGGCTATCTTGTCAAAGAAGGATTCCATGGCGCGTATTCCTTAACTCGCACCGGTTACGCGGCGATGCGCGATCGCCGAAACCGAGTTCCCGAGGACTAAACCTTCGCACGCAAGGTGTGGAAGTTTATGCCGAGGATTGGCGCACGCGGTGCGCACTTGCTGAGGAGAGCAACTAACGTGGGGACGTTCACGCAACGGACCTCTGCGAAAATAGGCGAGACTCGGGCCAAGGTTTTCGCGATCACCTCTTGTATAAGTGCATGAACAACAATCGTCATCTAGGGCGAACACGATCCTAGGGAATGTTTGTCCCTTGCCTATGCAAGCAAAACGGTGGACGCGATCGTACATTCACCTCATTCGCACGGATTGCGAGCATATGAAAGGCGAAGTGATTCGCCTCGGTGGGAAACACAGGTGTCTGTCGCGCGCAATCTGCGCCACGTGCTATGAGAGACCGGGCGAGAAAGAACATATAGAGAAAGCTCCGCCAACGACGACTGAGGATGTGGATTAACGGGGACAAGAAGCGATCGGCCGAGCAGAATTCTTAATAATGATTCTCGCTGCTCTACCGTGCCGAAGCGGAGCCATGAAGAAACTGGGGGGACGCCGCATCGGTGAATTGTTGCGAATTTCGTTTTCGGGGAGCTAGCGATCGGGCGACTCACTGACCATATCTTTAGTCTTGGCGAGGGACGTTCTCTCCAAAGGCAACGGCAAGCAATTGGGACATTCGCCAACCTGGCATTGGGGGAGGTATTCGACGGTGAAGTCAGCGGATGAAGTCGAGCTTCTTGCTGAAGGCAAGTTTCTTCAGTTTGTGCGACGCGGTCATTGGGAATATGTAACGCGTAAGGGCGCCACCGGGGTCGTGGTCGTCGTTCCATTAACGGATCAGGGCAATGTATTGCTGGTGGACCAATTCCGCCCGCCACTACAGCGCCGTGTCATCGAGTTTCCCGCCGGACTGGCGGGCGATGCGGAGGGCGCCGCCGGCGAACTCTTGGCGGAGGCAGCCCAGCGTGAGTTAGAGGAGGAAACTGGCTACTACGCCGCTCGTTTGGAGCATATCTTCACCGGCCCATCATCAGCTGGCTTGACCGACGAAGTGTTGGATTTCTTCGTGGCTTCCGGGCTTTCTCGTGTGGCCAAAGGAGGTGGCGTTGCGGGTGAAAAGATAGTCGTTCACGAAGTTCCCCTTCGGGATGCCGACGGTTGGCTGTCGGACCGCGTGCAAGAGGGTTGCCTTGTCGACGTGCGCGTTTACACAGGGCTCTACTTTCTTGCACGCCGTCGCGGGTGCTAACGACGGTGGAGAGCCTTTAAAGTTCGGCTCAACTGGACAACGGTATGGGTATGTGTTTGGTGGGACTTTCCTGACCGGCCCATGCAACGGCGCGGCCCACCCAATTCATGGAGCCTGCTCCATACGCTGCGGTTCCTACGTTTGAAATGGGAAGGCGGGTAAGTTAAGATGGATGGGCCTCTTTCTTTCCTACCCCACCCTCAAGGATTGCCTTTATGCCTGATAATCCGAAGTCTGCCGAGCAGAAAACGACCCGTCGCAACTTCATTAAGAATTCGTCAATTCTGGCTGCTGGTGCGGCGGTTGCCGGAAATCTCGCGAGCAGCCTAACGGTGGCTCAAGCAGCTCACGCTTACGGCAGCGACACGATCAAGATCGGCCTGATCGGGTGCGGCGGCCGCGGCGTCGGAGCGGCCGACCAGGCGATGAACACACAAGGCGGCGCTGTCAAACTGGTGGCGATGGCCGATGTCTTCGAGGATCGACTGCAAGCGGGCCTGCGCGGCCTCAAGTCGTCCAAGCCTCAGCAGGTTGATGTCCCCACGGATCGTCAGTTTGTCGGCTTCGATGGCTACAAGGGGGTTCTCGAAAGCGACTGCGATCTTGTGATCTTGGCGACCCCGCCGGGATTTCGCCCGCAGCACTTTGAGGCGGCGATCAAGGCTGGTAAGCATGTCTTTGCCGAGAAGCCTGTGGCCGTCGACGCGCCTGGCGTAAAACGGTTCCTGAAGGCTAACGAAGAGGCGCTGCAAAAGAACTTGGCGGTGGCGATTGGTCTTCAGCGCCATCATGAGGAAGCCTACAAAGAAACGATCAAGCGTCTGAAAGATGGCGCGATCGGTGACATCGTTTGCACACGGGTTTATTGGAACAACCCGGGGGTTTGGGTGCGCCCGCGGCAACCCAACCAGACGGAAATGGAATACCAGATGCGCAACTGGTATTATTTCAATTGGCTCTGCGGCGACCATATTTGCGAGCAGCACATTCACAACCTGGATGTGAGCAACTGGCTGATCGGTTCGGCGCCGGTCGAGGCAAACGGTATGGGTGGCCGTGAGGTCCGCAAAGGCAAGGATTACGGTCACATCTATGATCATCACTTCGTCGAGTTCACCTACGCTAATGGCGTGAAGATGTTCAGCCAGTGCCGGCACCAGCCCGATACTTGGAATTCGGTTTCTGAGTTTGCGCACGGAACCAACGGCCACGCGGATATCAGCGGCGCTAAGATCTATAAACCGAACGGCGATCTGGCGTGGCAGTACGGTCGCGGTGGAGGCAACGGCCACCAAGAAGAGCACCATGTGTTGTTCCGCGCGCTACGGGAAGGGAAGATTCCTAACGAGGGTGAATATGGCGCCATGAGCACCATGACGGCGATTCTTGGCCGCATGGCGACCTACTCTGGCAACAAGGTTCGGATGGAGGATGCGCTGGCGAATGGCAAGTTAATCGCTCCCACCGATCAATTCACCAGTTTTGACGACACTCCGCCGGTTCTGCCTGACAAAGACGGTGGCTATGAATCCTCGGTCCCCGTACCGGGTAAGTACAAGCCATTCGCATAGTGGTGAGGGTTGCCGTTACAGCAGCCTCCAAAAAAAATGTCTTTGCGACGCCGTTCATCTTGATCGGCGTCGTTTCTTATGCGCACTGGGCATGATTGGCAGGATGTCATGGAACAGTGCGCGGCGTTCGGTCTCGATGGTCCGGCGGCCGGTTCATGCTGGGGCAAATGACAGGGACCAGTGATTATCCCCTTTGTGTCAGTTCTGCCCCTCCCCTGACCTCTCTGGTCGGCAGTGGCGACGCGTTTCATCGGCGCCTACAATCAATGTCATGTCTACCTTTGGGGAGCACTTTCATGACGGATTCGCACGCTTCGCTTTTGGAGAAGGTTCGGCAACATGCGCATGAGACGGCGCTGCTGGAGTCAGCGCAGCAGTTGCTCGAATGGGACGAACGCACGTATATGCCGCCCGAGGCTGGGGATTATCGGGCCGAGCAGGTTTCCTATTTGGCAGGGATTATCCATCAGCGCCACACGGATCCTCGCTTGGGCGAGTGGCTAGGCGAACTGGCGGAGTCGCCCTTGGCGGCCGATCCGCATAGCGATGCTGGTTGTATCATCCGGCAAATGCGCCGCGAGTACGAGAAAAAGACGAAATTACCCGAGTCGCTAGTCAAAGAGTTGACGCGGTTGGCTGTGCGCGGACAACAGGTCTGGGTAGCGGCACGAAAGAATAACGATTTCGCCGCATTCGCTCCGGTGTTGGAGCAGATCGTGACGCTCAAGCGGCAAGAGGCAGAGGCATTAGGCTACGATGAATGTATTTATGACGCCCTGCTCGACGCGTACGAACCTGACGAGAAGACCAGTAATGTGCGCCGTGTACTCGCCGCGCTGCGCGATGATTTGACGCCGCTCGTCCAGGCGATTGCCGAGAGTGGCCGCTCGCCACATCTCGAGATTCTCGAACGTGTTTATCCGGTTGCGGCGCAAGAGGCGTTTGGTAAGGAGGCGGCGGCCCGAATCGGTTTTTCGTTTACGTCGGGGCGACTCGATGTGACGCACCATCCTTTTTGCACCAACGTTGGGCCACGTGATACGCGCATCACCACCCGCTATGACGAGCGGTTCTTTCCGTCGGCATTCTTCGGCATCCTGCATGAAGCGGGACACGGCATCTACGATCAAGGGTTGCCAGCCGAACATTACGGCCTTCCGCCTGGGAAGTTTGTGTCATTGGGCATTCATGAGTCGCAATCGCGGATGTGGGAAAACATGGTTGGCCGCAGCCGCGCATTCTGGGAGTTCTTTTTCCCTGCGGCCCGGCAGGCGTTTTCTGACGCGTTGGAAGGTGTGACGCTCGACCAATTCTATTTTGCGATCAACGATGTGCGGCCGTCGTTAATTCGTGTGGAGGCGGACGAGGCCACCTACAATCTGCATATCATCATTCGCTTTGAGCTGGAGCAGGATTTGCTCGAAGGCAACCTCTCGGTGGCGGACTTGCCTGGTGCGTGGAGTGACAAGTATCAGCAGTACTTGGGAATTACACCGCCGAATGACGCTGATGGCGTACTGCAGGATGTGCATTGGAGCGCGGGGTTGATTGGCTATTTCCCCACATATGCATTAGGGAACCTGTATGCCGCCCAGTTTTTCCGCCAGGCGAACCAAGATCTGGGCGATCTGGAACATCGCTTTACCCTCGGGCAGTTCCTCCCCTTGCGTGACTGGCTTCGTGAAAAGATTCATCAGCACGGCCAGCGTTATAGCGCTGCGGAACTGGTGCAAAGGATCACTGGCGGCCCGCTGGACCATAAGCCGCTCATCGACTATTTGCGCGGTAAGCTGGGACCGCTCTACGGTATTGAGTAAGGTGGTATAACGCGTTCGAGGCGTAGAATAGGACGGGCCGGGAACGGCTTTGTTCCCGGCCTGGTAACTACGTACGTGATCCTGTCTTACCACCACCGTAAGGGATCTCGCTCACGACGACTTGGCCACACACGAGCATTGGGGAAAGTCTTAGCAAGCACGTCCGCAAGATGCTCTACCGCAAAACGTTCGCTTGCGTAATGCCCAGGAAGCAGGAGAGCAATGCCCGTCGCTTCCGCTTCCAGGCAGGTATGAAAGCTCGTTTCGCCCGTCACAAACGCGTCGCATCTCTGATAACGCGCGGACTCAAGGAACTCGCCGGCGCTGCCGCAGGCGACGGCAATGGTTTCTACATGACGCTGTGGATCGCCTACGAGTTGCAGTCGCTCGATACTAAGAAAGGTTTTTAGCCGCTCGGCTACCTCCGCCAATGGAGTTGGGGTGGGCAACACGCCGAAACGACCGGCGCCCAAGGTTGATTCAACGGTTGTTATGTCGTCGCGTACTCGAAGAGGAGCGATTTGGTCGAGCCCTAAACCTTCTGCGAGCTGCTGATTGATTCCTTCCTGAGCGGAATCGAACGCGGTATGGGGACTGAAAATGGCAATCCCCGCTTCGATGAGTTGCAGTAACAACGAGCCCGGCGTGGTCTGTTCGGTCAAACGTTTCAAGGGCCGAAATGGGAGCGGGTGATGCGTAACGATCAACTCGGTCCCTTCTTCTATAGCCTCGGCCGCGCTATCGGGCGTGATTGTTAGGCAGGTCATGATCCGCGTCGCTGGCCGATCTTGTCGCCCGACCAACAGACCGACGTTATCCCATTCCTCCGCCAATTGCGGCGGAGCGAAAGTCTCAAGAAATTGACAGACATCGCGAACGGTGAGCATGGACTTTCTCCAGAACGGCGCATACGATCGCCGAGGACGTCATGCAGCGGGCCAACCACGCGCGATGACGGAAAAAGGGAAGATTGACGCTTGCTAAACTTTATTGGCCAAGGTTTTCAGCAGCCAAGAGCGAAGCTTTTTGAGACTTAGTGGCATCGCCACGGCTACATGGAGCGGGTCAAGTTTCGCCTCTTTGATAATCGGCTTTTGCTTCTCTGCTACCAGCAAGACGGCCGGCACATGGCGGGTTCGCTCGCCTGCCTGGAATTGATTGAAAGCATCCAACGCCTGGTAGCCTAACTCAATGGTCGAGAAGATGACGCAATCGGCTACCTCGGGGTCATCGTCAAAACGACTAATGGCCCGATCCGGGTTACTGATCACCAGCACCTTGTACCCACACTTCTTGAGCGGATCGCGCAGCATGTCTTGGATCTTGCTGTTCGACTCGACGACCATGAGCGTGCGATCAACCCCTTCTTCACTCATGGCTGGCACGGCGCGTGGAGTCTCGCCGTCAGTGGGGGCGGCTGCATCTTCCCATGTTCCCGACTCAGCTTTACGTTGCAGTTGCTTCAAGTCGGCGAGGAACTCGGCCGGAGTTTGATAACGCTTTTCTGGCCGAAATTCCATAGCGCGGTTGCAGATCTGCACCAAAGGGCGCGGGATATCGGGCACAATCTCGGTAATCGGCTTGATGTTTTGGTAGCGGGCGACCGAAAGACGCTGGCTACGTTCACGTGTCTCGGCCAACGGCGGAACACCCGTCATGATGTTGTACAAAATACAGCCGGCGAAAAAGATATCGCTGCGCTTGTCATCCTTGCGCACACCGGTGGCCCGTTCCAAGCCGGCGTAATCGATCGTGCGCGGATTTTCCATGTCGGCCAGTTCGGCTTCGCTCATACCGCCAGCAATGGCAGCCAAACCGAAGTCCACCAGCTTGGCGCGGCCGTTGGTGGTAATCAACACGTTGGACATCTTCAAATCGCGGTGGCCGACTCCTTTCTCAAAGGCGTAGGCAAGGGCGCTGACGATGTCGATAGCCACACGCAGTGAATCCTCAGGCGAAAGGCGGCCCCGCACTTTGACGAACTGGCGCAGATTGCTTCCCTCGACAAACTCCATCACCATGTAGAGAAGGCGATTTTCTTTGGCGACTTCGTAGATTGGCACAATGTTTGGATGCCGGAGCAATTTGCCCATCTCACCTTCGCGCAGGAAAAGCTCCGTCTTCGCGGCGTCATCGGCAAACCGCTTGCGCAGCACCTTGATCGCCGCAACACGTCCCGTGGTGCGGTGGACGCCCCGGTAAACGCGCGCAAATGTGCCCGAACCGACGAGGTACAAGACCTTGTAGTCGCCGTAAAAGTAGCCGGTCGATTCGCCGCGCATCAATCGTTCGAGCTGGAAGTTCGTCAAGAACTCGCGGCGTACCAGGGCAGCGCTGAAATCTTCTACAGCAATGTCGTGCCGGCCGAATTCCGCCCAAACCGCGTTTAATTGACGCTCATCGATCAGCCCTAAATCTAGGGCGCGGCGGCCGAGATCTTCCGCAATCCAATCGGCCATCGGATGTCTCTTCTCCTGTTCTGTTGAGATCCAAAACGCGTGCGAAGCGCCGTTGCATCGCGCGGATTCGCCAGTGTGGGGGCGACCCCATTCATGGTATTTGACTTGCGGGCCGGTGGCAACTTCTCAGCACGTCGACGCGGACCGCTCCTAAAACACACTTCACGGCGTGGTGGGGTTCTACGGCATAGCGTTATTTGTGGGCCAAAGTGATTGGTTGTTACTAGCAGGTGGTTCGGGACTGGACCAGCCCCCGCTAAGGCGACTACCATGCTGGATATTCGTTAACGCACTACCCGTAGATCTGAGATAGGCATGGCGACCGATGTTGGCGGGCTGATTGCCCAATTGGAGGACAATGTATGTTCGGTCGTCTTAGGTAAGCGCGAAGTCGTGCGCCGTTGCCTCGTGGCGCTGCTAGCTGGTGAACATCTCTTGCTCGAGGATGTGCCCGGTGTAGGAAAGACGCTAGTCGGCAAGGCGCTGGCTCGCAGTATCTCGGGCGAGTTTCGTCGCTTGCAGTTCACGCCCGACCTGTTGCCTAGCGACATCGTGGGGGGCTCGGTATTTAACAGCCAAACTTCGCAGTTTGTCTTCCGGGAAGGGCCGCTTTTCGCCAACGTGGTATTGGCCGACGAGATCAACCGCGCCCCGCCCCGCACCCAAAGTGCGTTGTTGGAGGCGATGAGCGAAAACCGCGTTTCTGTCGATGGGGCCACCTATGACCTTCCGCGGCCGTTTATGGTCATTGCCACCCAGAACCCCTACGAGTTCGAGGGCACCTACCCCTTGCCTGAAAGCCAACTCGACCGGTTCCTCATGCGTATTTCCATGGGCTATCCCGAACGGGCCGACGAGCGGCAAGTGCTTTTCAGTCATCGCCTGAACGAGCCGGTCGAAGATCTGCAGCCGGTTATAAGCATCGAGCAATTGATCGACCTACAACGGCAGGTGCGCGAGGTAACAGTTGAGGAGTCGGTGGCCGACTACTTGCTCGACATTGTCGAAGCTACGCGCCACTGCGAGGAACTGCACTTTGGCGTAAGCACGCGGGGAGCGTTATGCCTGTACCGCGCGGCCCAGGCGCTGGCGTTAATTGAAGGCCGCGACTTTGTGGCACCCGACGATGTGAAACGGCTAGCCGTACCTGTCTTGGCCCATCGCGTCATCACCCGTGGCTTTCTGCAAGCCGGTCAGCGCGCGATTATTGAGGCCCTTATCGAACGCTTGGTGGACGAAACGCCCACCCCCGAATAATAGAAGAGTGCGGTTGTCGCTTCGGCCCGATTCATGTGGCTCGGGTCACCGCTCAAGCGGGCTTTTACGTTCGGACCATGCGAACTCGCCCTTGCGAGCCGCAATGCGTTGGGCAATGAAGTTGGCAAGCACCTGTTCGACGCCCAAACGGCGCTGCGGTTCGATAAGCTGAGCGCCGTGGCTGTTGGTGTCGCGGGTGACAAGAACGCAGCCGCTCTTGTCGTTTGTCGGATACATGGCCTCAAGTTGGCGATGCAAGCGTTTGGCGTCGTTAAACCCTTGCCGGTCTTGTTCGCCAGCGACGAACAACAGAGAGAACCGGCCGCTGGCGATGGGCGCTCGTAGGGCCGCTACCGCTTGCGCGGCCATCACTCGCTTGTGGCGATCTACAGGCGTCAACAGCGCCAATCCTTTGACATCCTGGCCTTGCTTACCCGTGGTAAGAATAGGCCAGCTCCAATCGAGCGCAGCGAACTTTAGACCGATCAGACCGCCGTAACCTGCGCCGATGACGCACAGCATCTCCAGATTCAAGTCGCCTTTATTATTCTCCTGCTCAAGAAACTTCTTGCACGCTTGGACGTCCCAGACCGTGGCTTCCATGTCGGCTAGGGTCAAGCCATCTGGCGTCAGTGGCTCACGTGCGCGCCCGCCGATCGTCTGGCTGACGCTTTGGCCATGACCACGTAAGTCAGGCACAATGACGGCATGCCCCAAAGTACGTTGGAAGTACGCCGCAAGCGCCTCCCACACCACGCCACGTTCGTTCCAGCCGTGCAGCATGATGATAGGAACGGTCTCTTTGCTCGGTTTGCCGGGAAAGTAGACGGCCTTGAGCGCTACACCGTCCTTCGTTTCCAACGTGATCAGCTTGGGCTCGCGGATGTCTTCTTTTTTGGCCGGCGCGGCAGGGCGACGCGGCGCGGGCGGTTGGGCAAGAAGCTGATTGGCCCATAAGCATCCGCCGCCCATAACACCCGCCAATGCGGAGCGGCAGAAATCGCGACGTGCAACCAATCGAGTGGCGGGGAGTCGAGTCATGAGACTATTGAAGAAGAGAGAGGTGCAACGAACGGGAAACGCCCGACAACAACGTGTTCGCAGGACGCTACTTACGATACGCACGTGAGGTCCCAAACGGTTCATTTAACCATCATCGTAAAAACCCGTGCGCAGGAATTCAATAAAAACTCGCGAATAGCTTACTTCCGGCGAGGCTCCTTTTCCACACTGTCGACGTGCAGTTAGGCGTGGAGATGCTCGCGAAGGAAGCCCACTGCCAAGCGACGTTTTCCTCTTGCGCCAATTGCGGTACCATAAAACTTCATGCATTGGTTCGAGTTTGCCCCGTTTGGCCCACCTGTTCCTTCCGCAGTCTCAGGAGCTTTTGCATGCCTTCGCGGAACGATTGCCGCTTAACTCCCGCGCATACCGCGCGCCGAGCCGTGCTGATGTTTATGGTGCCTTGCCTTGCCGCGCTCGCAGGTTGTCAGTCACAAACGGCCCCAATTCCTGCGGCGATCGAAAGGTCGGCTACCGCGAGTGAATCAGATGCGCCGGAGATTTCGAGCCAAGATCCCAACGTAACCAGCGAGGCGAATGAAGCAGGCATCCCGGCCGAGTCGCCAACATCGGACTCTCGCGACGAAGAGAATGTTGCGGATGCTAACTCGACTAACGAGCAAGGAGACGCCAACGATACTGAGGCTGTTGTGAAAGATCCTACGCCTGAGCCGGATGGCGATACGGACCAAGTGACGCCTACGGCCGCCCTAGACGATGAGCATCCCTTTGCCCATCGCATTCCCGCGCCCGAATTTCCTGAAGACATGGAGTGGCTCAATACAGGTGGGCCGTTGCGATTGCGCGACTTGCGGGGGAAGTTTGTATTGTTCGACTTTTGGACCTACTGCTGCATTAACTGCATGCACGTCCTGCCCGAGTTAAAGAAGCTCGAAAAGGCGTATCCACACGAATTGGTCGTGATTGGTGTTCACTCGGCCAAGTTCGACACCGAGAAAGACGCGGACAATATTAAAGAAGCGATTCTGCGGTACGAAATTGAACACCCGGTCGTCAACGACCACGAACACAAAATCTGGAACTCTTACGGTGTGCGAGCGTGGCCTACGGTACTCATGATTGATCCGGAAGGCAACGCAGTATGGGGCAAAAGCGGCGAGTTCAAGTTTGAACAGGTGGATGCTGTTCTCAAGCGAGCACTTCCGTACTACCGCGCAAAGGGCGCAATTGATACCACGCCTATTCGCTTTGACCTGTTGGCTTACCGTCAGCAACCAACGCCGCTACGCTTTCCTGGTAAGGTGCTTGCCGACGAAAAAACGAATCGCCTGTTTATTTCCGACAGCAATCATAACCGGATTGTCATTACCGATCTTGAAGGGAATTTGCTCGATGTGATTGGTTCCGGCGCAATTGGCGCCAACAACGGAGATTACCAACAGGCCACGTTCGACCATCCGCAAGGCGTGGCTCTCCATGGCGATACGCTTTATGTAGCCGACACCGAAAACCACCTGTTACGCAAGGTGGATCTCAGGCAAAAGACGGTATCTACGATTGCCGGAACAGGTGAACAAAGTCGCGCGGGTTGGCCCGGCTTGGAGACGCTGGGACCGTTTGATCCGCCTCCTGAACGGTGGGTTGGTAAGCCCACCCAGACCGCACTCAACAGCCCGTGGGCGCTATGGGTGCACAGGGAGGATTTGTACATCGCGATGGCGGGGCCTCACCAGATCTGGAAAATGCCGCTGGATGAATCGGAAATTGGCCCTTACGCAGGCAATGGCCGGGAAGATATTGTTGATGGTCCTTTGTTGCCGCGTGTCCCGTATGAAGCCGGCTATGCTTCGTTCGCTCAACCGAGTGGACTGACATCCGATGGCGAATGGCTATACGTCGCCGACAGCGAAGGAAGCTCCATTCGCGCTGTTCCGTTCGACCCCGCGGGTGAGGTGAAGACGGTGGTGGGGACCTCTCACCTGCCACATGGTCGCCTGTTTGAGTTTGGCGACGTCGATGGCCAGGGTAAGGAGGTACGTTTGCAACATGTGCTAGGGGTGGTGCATCATGAGGGCAAGATCTTTATTGCTGACACCTATAACGACAAGATTAAAGAACTAGACCTGGCCACGACGACGGTCAAAACAATTGCTGGCGGCGAGCGCGAAAAGAGTGAGCCGGGGCGGAAAACCTTCGATGAGCCTGCGGGAATCTCCTACGCTGCGGGCAAGCTTTATGTGGCCGACACAAATAACCATCGTATTCGCACCATCGATCTGAAGAACGGTTATCAAGTAGCCACTTTGGAGATTCGTGGCCTGACGCCTCCCGAACCGGTGGAAATTCGCGAAGCTCCCGCTTTTGCCGGTGTCAATCGGGCGCAGGCGCCGTTGACCGTGGTAAAGCCGGTCGAAGGCAAGATTATCTTGCGCGTGAGCGTGGAACTGCCAAAGGGATGGAAACTTAATGCACTGGCTCCAAATTCCTACCGAGTCGAAGCAAACCAGGAAGTAGGGCCGGTCGATCGCGATGCGTTGGGTAAGATGACTCGGCTGGAACAGCCTTTCCCTTCGTTCACCATCGAGTTGCCGGTAACTGGTTCAGGAACGGATTCGCTCGACGTAGGGGTTTCATTCTACTATTGCCAAGAGGGGGGCGAGGGGCTTTGCAAAGTGGGGAACGCCGCTTGGACGGTTCCTCTGGAAATTCAACCCGACGCCGAAGCGACCGAGATCAAGCTCACGCATAACGTTGCCGAATAATCGGGGACGATAGAGCTTCCGGATGTGACCTTGCGCGACGTTACTTGTCACCCAAAGAGACATCTTGGGTGACGCGGTCGTTTGCCGACAACACAGGTCTCCTTTGCTGACGGGACTCGACGTGAGCGAGGTTGTCCGGTAAATTATCGAGTTTTCCAGGTATGTCTTTGTCAGTGGACAGAACAATGTACGCGATTATTCAAGACGGCGGACGCCAGTATAAGGTGCAAACGGGGCAACTTCTCGATTTGGATTATCGCGACACTCCAAGCGGCGAGAAGATTCGCTTGGAGCGTGTTATCCTCGTTTCGGGGAAAAATGGCGTTCAGCTCGGCAATCCGCTTGTGGAAGGCGTAAGCGTTGAAGCCGAGGTGGTCGGCCCTCGGAAGGGAGAAAAGTTGGTAATTCAAAAGTTCCGCCGCCGCAAGAACTACCGACGGCGCACGGGACATCGCCAGCTCTACACACGGGTGCGCATTAGTAAGATTTTGGGCGTACCGGAAGAGCAGGAATCGCCCGCCGCAGAGGCGCAAGCGTAACTGTAGTCTCAGGCGGAAGTTACGAAAAGTCTTTTAGGAATGGCCCGTCTGCGGGATGTAGTGCGGGCTCTTGTCTATCCACCGCGGGGAGAGCTATTAGCTGATCGCGTTCTCCCCACACGTCACATTCTTGGGCTGAGTGGCGTGGATTGCTGCGCGGTGGTTTATTCGCGGGCGCCAAGTGTCCCGCTATATGCTGGTATAACTTTTTCAATAGAAAATTCTTGTTAATTTTCTTCTTTCTTCAACGGCATGTGCTAGCGCCGCCGATTTCTCTCTAACTGCTAGCAGTGCAAGCAATTAGCTTTCTTCCCGCTCATCGTTTGTGGGTGGGACCATTCTTTATCTCTGGCCGTAAGTCCAAATGGACGCGGCATCTTGGTTGCTTCCTATAAAGCAATTGACGCGATGCGAAGACTTTATAAACTCGTCCTATCGCTAGATGTTGTGCATGCATGGGTTGCTTCCACAATATCTGGTATGATGGAAACCTGTGAGGGTTCTCCCGTCTGTAATTGGATGATTCTCTTTTCTCGTAGAAATCGGGAGCCTCAGGACGAGACTTTTTACTGTACTCGGGTACACTAAAAGGGCCTACTCCGGCCGCTCCCTTAACCCAGGATTGTGACGAATGGCTACTGTGGATGTTGCTCGTTCGGCTTCGATTACCTCCGACGTTGCCGCTCCAGGTCAGGGGCTGAGGATTCCCGCCCGGTTTTGCCCGGAAGACGTTGCGGATCCCTTTGACACGGTGGAGTGGGAAATTCGCTCGGCGGCAATCAAAGACGACAGCGGCGAAGTGCTGTTCGAACAGACGGACTGTGAAATTCCCAAATCCTGGAGTCAGCTTGCCACGAACGTGGTGGTGAGCAAGTACTTTTACGGCGAAATCGGCACGCCCGAGCGCGAACGAAGCGTGCGGCAGCTTATCCACCGCGTGACTCGCACCATTACGGACTGGGGGATTGCCGATGGCTATTTCGCAACGGCTGAAGACGGCGAACGGTTTTACCGCGACTTGACTTGGCTGTGTTTGCACCAAGTGGGGGCATTTAATTCGCCCGTTTGGTTCAACGTGGGGCTGTATCACCACTATGGCGTCAAGGGCGCCCGGTGCAATTGGCATTGGGATGTAAAGAAGCAAGCGGTCGCCCAACCTGAGAACCCCTACGAATTTCCCCAGGCCTCGGCCTGCTTTATCCAAAGCGTAGATGACAACATGGAGGACATCATGCGCCTGGCGACGAGCGAGGCCATGTTGTTCAAATTTGGTTCGGGCACCGGCACCGACCTGTCTACGCTTCGTTCCCAGCGCGAAAAGCTGTCGGGCGGTGGACGTCCATCGGGCCCGCTGTCATTCATGCGGGTTTACGACCAGATCGCTTCGGTGATTAAGAGTGGCGGCAAGACGCGTCGGGCGGCCAAGATGCAATCGCTGAAGGTTTGGCACCCCGACATTCTGGAATTTATCGAGTGCAAATGGAAGGAAGAGCAAAAGGCGCACACGCTGATCGCTTCGGGCAAGTACGACGCGAACTTCAATGGCGAGGCTTATAGCTCGGTCTTCTTCCAGAACGCGAATCTCTCGGTGCGCGTCACGGACGAATTTATGAATGCCGTGCGTCGTGGCGAGAAATGGACAACTCGCTTTGTAACCACCGGCGCCGACGGTCCCACCTACGATGCTCGTTTTCTGCTGCGCCGTATGGCGGAATGCGCTTGGCATTGCGGCGATCCCGGTGTGCAGTACGACACTACCATCAACAAGTGGCATACCTGCCCGAATTCAGGCCGAATCAACGCCAGCAATCCGTGCTCTGAGTACATGTTTCTCGACAACACGGCTTGCAACCTTGCCAGCATTAACTTGATGAAATTCCGGCAAGAGGACGGAACGTTCGATGTCGATGGTTTTGTCGCCGCTTGTCGGTTGTTTTTCATCGCACAAGAGATTCTGGTCGATCACGCCAGTTACCCCACTGATCGGATTGCCGAAAATAGCCATCGTTTTCGGCCGCTGGGATTGGGCTACTCGAACTTGGGCAGCCTGATTATGGCTAGCGGAATTCCTTACGATTCGGCGAAGGCGTATGGGCTGTGCGGCTCGATCACCGCCATCCTGCACGGCGCCGCGAACCTAACAAGCACCGAATTAGCGGCGGCGGTGGGGCCCTTCGAGGCTTACGCCGCGAATCGCGAGCCGTTCCTCAAAGTGATGGGCATGCATCGCGACGCGGTTGAGCGTATCGATGACGCGGGTCCCGAATATCTCCGAGAGGCCGCTCGCAACTTGTGGAATAAGGTCTTGGAGCAAGGCCGGAAGTATGGCTTCCGCAACGCTCAGGCCACCGTGCTGGCGCCGACCGGCACGATCAGCTTCATGATGGACTGCGACACCACCGGGATCGAGCCGGATATCGCCTTGGTCAAGTACAAGCAATTGGCGGGTGGAGGAACACTCAAGATTGTCAATCGCGTGGTTCCGTTAGCGCTCAAGACGCTTGGCTACGACGAGTCGCACATTCAGACCATCGTTAACTACATCGACGCGAATGACACGATTGAAGGCGCTCCTGGCCTTAAGGAAGAGCATTTGGCGGTATTTGACTGTGCGTTCCAGCCCAGGAACGGTGTACGCAGCATCAGTTGGCGGGCCCATGTGAAGATGATGGCCGCCGCCCAGCCGTTCATTAGCGGCGCGATCAGCAAGACCGTCAACATGCCCAAAGATACAACGCCCGAGGATATTGCTGATGCGTATTTCTGGGGCTGGGAATTGGGGCTCAAGGCGCTGGCCATTTACCGTGACGGCTCCAAGCAAAGCCAACCTCTTTCGACCGAGTCGGAAGCTTCCAAGCGGGCCAAAAAAGAACAGGAATTGGCGGCGCGGCCGCGGCGCGAACGCCTGCCCGACACACGGCAGTCGATTACGCACAAGTTCAACGTCGCAGGGCACGAAGGCTACATTACGGTAGGCCTATACGAAGACGGCCGGCCTGGCGAAGTGTTCCTCACGATGGCGAAAGAGGGCAGCACGATCGGCGGCTTGATGGATTGCTTCGGGACGGCTATCTCGATCAATCTCCAGTATGGCGTGCCGCTGGAGGTGCTGGTCAACAAGTTCAGCCACACCCGGTTTGAACCGATGGGGCACACCACGAACCCAGATATCCGCATCGCCAAGAGTCTGGTGGACTACATCTTCCGCTGGCTCGGCATGACTTTCCTGCCCGGCTACCGTGAAGCTAGTCGCGGCGAGTTGCCCGTCGTCGCCGGTGAAAAACAAACCGAGGCCAAGTCCGAGAAGGCCGGAGGCGCTTCGAAGTCTGAAGTCAAACCAGTTGAGAAGGGTAACGGCGGGTCGGCGCTGGTTGGAAAGGCGGCGCCGATTGGTAACGGCCATAGTAATGGCCACGCGCCCAATGGCAAGAAATCGGGCCACGGCGCGATCGATGTTACCTTGCTGGAGCGAGCCGGCGTAGCCTTCCTGGCTGATCCCTCCGGCCAGGGTGATCGTAACCAGCAGTTTGCTAGTTTCCAAAGTGACGCTCCTTCCTGCGACAACTGCGGCGCCATCACCGTCCGCAATGGTAATTGCTACCTCTGCCATAATTGCGGCAACAGCATGGGCTGTTCATAACGGCCCTAGTGCAATGTGCTGACATTCGTATGGCGCCTACAAGTTCTGTAGGCGCCATTTCGCATTCTGGGAGAGGCGATTTCTTAATGCGCCTTCCAGGATTTCTTTGGGCGGATCATCGCGCACTGCCCTGCTATCAGATACTTCCCCTGCCGGCTTAATTTGAGCCAACACCGTGAATAACGGTGAGGAGTGCGGCGATTGCGGGGAGCTTGGGGACTCGCGTAGCCGTAGTCCTTGTTGCACGTGGGCCGGCTGCGACTCGTGAGAGTTTTGCCGGCTTGGTAAAATGAAGCAGTTGGTTCGCGTCGCGCCTTCGCCTTGGCTCTTTTGACGGCGGCGGGAGATCTTCGTGATGTGGCGAATTCTGCTGGTTGTTGTGCTTATCGGTTTGGCTTTGGCGTCGCGCGAGGTGCGGGGGCTGGAGAAGGATTTTGGCGAGGCGGCCGACTTGCTCCTCTTGGCAGAGCACGGCGTGACGCCGAATGCCGAGGGATTGCGGTTATTTCTCAATCCGCCCAAAACCTCCGAAGAAGACATCCAATTAGCGCGGTTATGGGCGCGGCAACTAGGAAGTGAGAAGTTCGCCGAACGCGAAGCTGCCTCGCAGAAACTACTGGCGATGGAATTGGACGCATTGGAGGCTGTCCAACACGCTTCGCAAAGCCCAGACGCAGAGACGCGGGCGCGCGCTCGGGGGATCCTCGCGCGGCTTACCCGACTGCAAGAAAAGCGGCAGGCGACGCTTCCGGCCGTGTTGCGCACGATTGTGCGGCGCGAGATCAAAGGGTTAGCCCCTTACGTGCTGCGCGCGGCGCCGCAAGCGACGACGTGGGCGAGCCAGGAATGTTTGCGTCGCGCCTTGTGGACCACGGTTCAGGCCAATGACGCCGACTTGTTGAGGAAGGCCATTGTTGAAGGGCCTCCCGTAGCCCAAGTCGCCGCATTGTTGGCGTTACCGGCGGCGGTGGGTGAGAACGCTCGCGAAGACTTGCTTCCCCTCCTCGGCCATGATGATCCGGCGCTGCGACTGGCGGCGGCTCAAGCGCTGGCGCCTTACGCGCGGGAGGAGTCTTTCCGCGTGTTGCTAGCGGCGCTTGAGTCTGAGGAATTGTCAGTTCGTACACAGGCCGCTCGCGTTATGTATGCGCTCACAGGACAGGCCCTTGGCTATGCCGCGTATTCCTCGCCGGAACGACGGGCGGCTGGTGTTGCGGAATGGCGGGCATGGTTGGCCGACCAGGGCCGGCAGGCTGTGCTTCGGCAACCATTAGCAAGCGGGCCTTTGCCAACGGGGCGATACTTGGCGTGTCACTTTGATCCGTTTTCGGTTTCGGAACGCGACGAATCGGGCCGAACTTGGTTTCGACGCCAAAGTCTTGTGCCGGAGGATGAAGCGTATTGCGGTTGCACCATTTCGCCCGAAGGTTATCGCGTATTGGCGGGCTTTGGCTCTGTGGTTGCGTTTCGGGGGAACGGTGCGGGCGAAGAGGTGTGGCGAATTTCCCTACCCGAAATGCCCGCCACGGTCGACGTGACGCCCGAGCGAACGTACCTGATAGGTTTGTTTGACGATCAGGAAGTTCGCGAGGTCCGCCCAAACGGCGAAATTGTCCGCCGGGTCAAGCTACCGGGCAGCCCCAACGACGTGCGTTACCTGGAGACGGGGCGGTGGCTAGTGTGCCTGTACTCGACCAAGAAAATCGTCGAGATTGATGGTACAGGCGAGGTGGTGTGGAGTATCGACAATGTTCCTCCGCCAGAGAGCGCGCGGCGATTGAGTAATGGCAATACGTTGGTCTGCACGGCGCTGGGTAAGGTGATCGAGTACGCGCCCAATGGGGACGTGGTGTGGTCCTATAACAAGGAACTGCCCCTGGCCTACGACGCAGTTGAGTTAGCGAACGGCAACGTGCTTATTGGCTATCGTTACGGCCTCCGCGAAATTGACCGTACAGGCTTCATCGTCCGGGAAGCGACCACTTCGACCGTGCGTCGCATCTGCGCGTACTAATCACACGATACTTTTCGACAACAAGGCGCGCTTCCTTACACGCCTACGACTGCAGGAGCTAGTCAACGAAGGTGAACTCGTTTGTCAGGAGCAGAAGTTGCGCTAACTGCTCCCGAGTTGACAGCGGCGTGGATCCGGCTTGCGTTGATTGCACGAAATCCAAGGCGACCTGTTGTTCCGCGTCACTGGGGGAACGGGCGAAGACGATGCGGTACAGGGCCGCGATCTTCTCGGCGTCCGTTGCGGCCGAAGCGACTTCGGGGCGCGCCGCGAGGGCTTGCGCTTGCTCGATCACAAAAGGCGAGTTCATCAGGAACAACGCTTGTTGCGGCACCGTGGTTTGGGGCCGATTTGCAGCGCTCTGGTCGGGGCTGGCAAAATCGAACACCCGCAGCAAGTTCGGCAAGTCCTGCCGATCGATAAAGCCGTAAACCGCTCGCCGCCGACTGAACGGCGCTTCGATCAGATCGGCCGGTCGGCCGCCCATGGTGGTATCCAGCCGTCCCGCCACAAATAGCAGTGAATCGCGCAAGGGCTCGAACTCCAACCGGCGGCGGTTCATGCGCCAGAGCAAGCGATTTTCGGGGTCAATAGTCCGTGGATCCGGTGGTGACGTTGAAACGCTGGTCGCCAATTCCGAACCGCCGGTTTGGCTATCCACTCTGGTTGAGCTTTGACGGTAGGTGGCCGATAGTACGATTTCACGGTGCAGTGTTTTAAGGGACCAGCCGCTTTCGCGCAGAAGGGCGGCCAGGTAATCCAAAACGTCTGCTTGTACCGGCTTAGCGGTGCGCACGCCGAAATCGCTTGGCGTATCGACCAACGGTTGACCAAAGTGATGCATCCAGATGCGGTTGACGATGACTCGGGCAGTAAGGGGGTTATCGTCAGACACAATCTTTTGAGCTAATTCCAAACGGCCACTGCCTTGGACAAAGGGCTTTCGCTCGGCGCCTTCCAGCACGGCTAGAAACTGCCGCGGAACCGGATCGCCCGGCCGAGCAGCGTCGCCACGAAGGAAGATTCGCGGATTATGAGGTTGGTCATTTTCCGCCAGCACCATCGCGCGTGGCGGCGCATTGGGCGAATTGGCCTGAAATGTTTCGATTTGCTTTTCCAACTCACGCTGCCGATTCCGCTGTGCACGGTCCATTAAGCCACGCACATCGCCGCGTGAGATGGTCGTAGGAGCGTCGTCAGCGGTCAGAACCGCAGCCACTTGCCGCCACTCGGGCGAGAGTTTCTCTTGGGCCGACTGGTCGCCGCCCGCTTGCTTCCATTGCTCCATCGCTTCGGCGAGCAGTTGACCGTAGACTCGCACGACATCGGATTTGGCCGACAGCGATTCAGCCAGGAAGACCGCCTTGACGCGGGGGTTGAGTTGTCCCGTTTCCAGACCCTCGGGCTTCTCGGTGAGTTTCGCTACGACATCGGCCGCTTGAGCAGCGAAATTGTCGTCGGGCAACTGCAACAGCAGGGACCACGGGCCGAACACGGGATGATCGGGTTGGCTATGCCGTCTGAGATATTGGCGCCAGCGTTCAAGCAACCGGGGTTTCAGTTCATCCTTCTTGAGCGAGATCAACGGCAACGCCTCAAGCGACGACTCGGGCAGTTCGGCTGCACGGGCCAGATAATCCGTGGCCTTTTCACGGGCCACTTGCTGGATCTGAACGCGTACTTCGTTTTCGTAATCCTCTAGCGCCTGGCGTCGTTTGTTTAACTCGGCCATAAAGGCCTCGTAACCGGCCGCTTGCGCGGGATCGCCTAATAGCGGTAGTTCTTCGGGCTCACGCGAACTGGCGAATACCCCATAAAGCGAGTAATAATCGGCCGCGGGAATCGGATCGTATTTGTGGTCGTGACAGCGGGCGCAGGCCACCGTTAAACCCAACAATCCCCGTCCGACGACGTCAATTTGGTCGTCCAAGTCGTCGTGACGGTTATTGAATTTGCGGCCAACGGTGAGAAAGCCCATCGCTGCTAGCGGCCGATTGCCTTCTTCCGGCGGAAGCAGGTCAGCGGCTAATTGCTCGCAAACAAAGCGGTCAAAGGGAAGATCGTCGTTAAGCGACTGAATCACATAATCACGGTACGTGTAGGCGTACGGGTATCTTCGTTCCTGTGCGAATGCGTACCCGCGAGTATCGGCGTAGCGGGCCACGTCGAGCCAGTGACGGCCCCACCGCTCGCCGTAGTGTGGCGACGCTAACAAGCGGTCGACCAGCCGAGCGTAGGCGTCAGGTCCGTTGTCGGCCAGGAACTCGTCGACTTGTTCCGGTGTGGGCGGCAGCCCGGTAAGGTCGAATGAGAGCCGCCGGATGAGCGTGCGCCGATCGGCTTCGGGCGAAGGAGTCAGTCCCGCTGCTTCCAGTTTGGCGAGTACGTAGTTGTCGAGTGGCGTATTGGGCCAATCACGGTCCTGCACCTGGGGTACAGGAGGACGCCGGATGGGTTGAAACGACCAGTGTGTGGTCCGCACTTCCTGGATTTGTTCATCTAAGCTCTTGATGACAGGCGCTGCATCCGAGGCCGGCCAAGGCAGACCCATTTCCACCCACTTAGCAAGAACGTCGATCTCTTCGGGCGAGAGTTTGCCTTTGGGCGGCATCTCGTAATCGCCCGTACCGCGTACCGCCGCCACTAGAAGGCTTTCGTCGGGTTTGCCGGGAACGGCGGCAGGAGTTCCACTGTCGCCTCCCTTGAGCACTCCGTCCCGGAAATCAAGTCGCAGACCGCTCTCCTGCTTCTTGGGGCCGTGGCATTCGTAGCAACGGTTGGCCAACACAGGCCGGACTTTTTCTTCGAAGAACTTTTCCTGCTCAGGCGATATCGCGTCTGCGGCAACAATGCGCGTGGCGACACACACCAGCCATACGGTAACGCTCACCATGACGCCGCGACGGCAAAGGTTGGAAACTTTCATGCCAGGCGGGATCGGAAGGAAGGAACGGCAACACGCGAAGCGTGCACCGGAAGGTAGTTTGGAGACGTCCCTTAGCGATCACGGTAGGACGCCAAAGGACTAAGCGATTGTACCAAAAAGCAATCGGTCTTGCTCTATCGCCTGGCCATGATTATCCTTCGCGGCCCGAATTCACATAGGTGGTTCGATCATCAAGGACGATGCGCGTAGTCACTCCACTAGCTTGGATGCTTCTTGCCGGCGCTGCCGGACTATGTGGTTGTGCGCAGTTTGGATCCTCCTCGGGTATTGCAGGATTGGGCCGTCCCGCATCGCAGACCGAGGCGAAGGCGCCCGCTTCAATCCCCAGTGCCTCTCCAGCGACGAGTGCCGTAAGTCAGAACGCAACTCCGGCGGAACACCACGAGGCGGCTAAACCGTCGGGTTGGGGATTGTTCAATGTACTGGCCCCTACCCGAATACCCCCCGTTACTAACGAAGAACCGCCAACGCCGCCTTCTGAGTTCACGACAACAGCCGACGTGCAGCTTTCTCCTGCCGCGGCGCCCACGAAAGAGGAACTGCTGGCAAAGCTCAAGAGCCGGTCCGATGTGGACGCGAGTGAATACGACCGCTGGGAGAAGATTGTCCGCAGTACGCCTGATAACGATTGGCCGTTGGTCGCGATCCAGCTACAAGCGGTGTTGAACTACAAGACGTATCAGGCGATGCAGCGGGAGCGCGAGCGGAGTCAGCAACCGGCGATTCCCCAAGCGGCGCCGGCGACGGCGGAAAGCCCGCCTCCCCCGCAACCAGCCGCGGCGCAGCCTGAACCTCCATCACCTCCGGCAGAGACAAAGCCTCAGGCAGAACCTGCGGCAAAATCTGAGCCTCCGCCGCAGGCGGAAACCAAACCAGAATCGTCTCCGGCGGCCGAGACACTCGCCGACTCGAGCACGCCGGCCGACGCCAAGCCTTCGGCTGACCAGCAGGCATCAGCCGCTCCTGCCGACAACGCCGCGCCTTCCGAAACGTCGCCCTCGTCGTCGGATTCAACACCGCCGGGCACAATCGTCGCACAACCCGCGAGCGCGACAAAAGCGGCCTCCGAGCCGCTTAATTGGCGCGAGCACCTGAACTTGGCGATTGCCGCATTAGAGGGTGAACTCGCCGAAGCACGTCAATCGGAGGCCGCATCGTCTTCGCCTCCCGAGTTACCTCGCACCTTTGGACAAGGACAACAAGAACGAGCCCGAAAAGAGGCGTATTTGCGGCTTTTGTATCTGGCTGCTCAGCGTCATGCAGACGCGGTGCGTGGCGTCGAAGCGTTTTCGCCTGCCGAGCAAGAGTTCTGGAAGCACCAGCTTCACGGCCTGGGGGTGTTCCTGGATGAGCAGGGGGCGCCGCTTCCCGACCGCCGTGCTCGTTTAGCGTTGCGCGAACTGAATCAAGGTCTGTACCATCTTGCGTCGGTAAGCGGCCTGGATGTACGTAACCTCGCGTTTTGTACGCAGGTGTTTAACTTTGGCAGCTATACGGAGTTCTCGCCTTACGAATTCCGCCCAAATCAGGAAGTACTGCTATACGCCGAGATAGAAAACTTCGTAACTGAGGCTCGCCCGGACGGCTTTGAAACCGAGATGCAGGGGAGTTATCAGATCTTTGACGCCGCTGGACAACGTGTTGCCGAACATGTCTTCCCGGCTGAAAAGGAGCTATGTCGTAATCGTCGCCGCGACTACTTTGTGCCCTTCCGCATGTATATGCCCAAACGCATCGCACCGGGGCCGTACACCTTGCAACTGACCGTCGAAGATCTTAAAGGCCGGCGGTTTGGCCAAGCCTCGATTCGCTTTACGATCGTGCCCTAGCCCCCCGCGGTGCGCACTCTGTCGACACCTCGCGGCGCCAAGCAAGTTGCTCCCAAGCGGTCCGTCCCCAGTGAGATTGCCCGTCTCGGCGCCTCGTGGGGATAACGCTTGTTTGTGGTTGTCTACGTGACAGTGTGCAATTTCTGCTCGTGGCTTTGTCGGTCAAGGCGGTATCGGATTTCTGGCTGGACACCGCAATTGACGGCTTGGAACGTGTTTCTTCTCGCTGAAGCGCCGGCAGTCGCGACTTGCCGTCTGCGGTTTCGGAAAAAGGCCGTCTGGCCGATTCGCAGCGTTGTCAAATGCGGCGGCTCGCTCCATACTGGAAAGCTGAGCAGGAATGCTCGCCATCGGTACGCCAGCAGGAGCCGCTATGAGTGGAAGTCCGCCTGCGTCGGACATAACCCGCGCCGCCCCGGGGCTTGACCTCTCGGGCCGCCGCTTGGGGGATTATCAGTTCCTCCGCCGCTTGGGTCGCGGCGGCATGGCCGAGGTGTATTTGGCGGAACAGTTATCGCTGCGCCGACAAGTGGCGCTGAAAGTGTTGCTACCGGCCTTAGCCGATGATCCTGCGTATCTTCGCCGCTTCTATCATGAGGCCCAGTCTGCGGCCTCGTTGGTGCACGCTAATATCGTGCAGATCCACGAAGTCGGCTGTATCGACAAGGTACACTTCATCGCACAGGAGTACGTTGCTGGGCAGAACCTTAAGCAACTTTTGCTGCGCAAAGGCCCCCTTTCGACCGCGTCGGCGGTCAACATTATGCGGCAAGTTGCGTCAGCGCTGCACCGCGCCGGGCAACGGGGAATCGTGCACCGCGACATCAAGCCTGAGAACATCTTGATCGCTCCTGGCGGCGAAGTGAAGGTGGCCGATTTCGGGCTGGCACGCGCGTCGAACCAGTCGCTTGAGTTGACGCAGGCGGGCATGACGATGGGTACGCCCCTGTATATGAGCCCTGAACAGGTCGAGGGAGGGGAAGTTGACCCACGTAGCGACATCTACTCGTTTGGAGTTACCTGTTACCACATGCTCGCTGGCCGGCCGCCGTTCGACGCCGAAAGCCCGCTGGCGGTAGCGGTGCAGCATCTGAAAAAGGCCCCCGACCGCCTGGAAAACCTGCGGCCCGACTTACCTGAAGGGCTTTGCCGCATTGTTCATAAGATGTTGGCCAAGTCTCCTCAGGATCGTTACCAGTCGGCGAGCGAAATCTTGCGCGACTTGCGTGATTTGCGACTGGAAGGGAGTGACGCGGAATGGTCGGAGTCATTAGATGATTGGGCCTCCAATGATTGGGCTTCGTTCTCGACCGCCCGAAGCGAAGCCACCCAGCGCCTGGATGCCTTGATGAAGACTTCGGCCCGCACCACAACCCAACGGCCGAGTCTTCTGGGGTATGCCTTAATCGCGGCGGTTGTTGCGTTCATCGGCGGCGCCGCGGCGGCTTGGACTTTGCGCCCGCCGAGCCTGCTCGAGTATGACCCGGCTTCGTTGCCGCCGGTGCCCAAATCGGCCACAGCGCAACTTCAGTGGCTTTATGCTCGTTCGGTGCATACAGCTTCGGCATATCGGAGCGTCGAGGAATACTTCCCGCAGGATGAATATTATGTGAACTTGGCCAAGCGCAGTCTTGCCAAGATCTATATGGAAGACGGCAACTGGAATGCGGCGTTGCAAGTTTTCAACGAGTTGGCGAATCTCCCGGAAACCGAACGGCATTTCCGAGCTTTCGGTCTGGCGGGCCAATTGGCCTATTATCTTCACAAGGGCGACATGCCAAACGCTGCTGCGAAGCACCGAGAGTTGATGCCTTTGATCGATGAAATCCGCGACCCGGACTTGCTGCGTGCGGTACAGGACTTTGCGCGCCAACAGGATGCACGAATTACGCACGCCCACGAGTCGATCCAAAGCGCCGAGTAACCCGCAGAGTGAACGCACGAAGCGTCCCACCTTAAACGCTGGTAGCGCAGCGAAATTGGGATGACGCAATGGCGCCGAGGCTGCAGCCTGCCAGCCTTTCGCTGCCTTAACGATTGCCCAGGGAACGCAAGTAGACGTACAGATCGACTAATTCTTCGTCGGTAGCGTTTCGCAGCAGGCCCGTTGGCATGGGCGAGAGCAAGCTCGTGCCGATCGATTGGATCTCGTCGTCAGCAATTCGCACGGTCGTGTCGGGACCAGTTTGCACCAAGGTGGCTTCGGGGGACTCATAGACGATTTGCCCAACCACCACACGACCGGAACTTGTGACGACTTGCATCGCCCGGTACGCGGGTGATACATCGCGATTGGGGTCGATAATGGCCAGGAAAAGATCGCGGCGAGAGAAACGGTTGCCAACACCCTTCAGATCAGGGCCCCAGCGAGAAGCTCCTTCGTGACAGCGCGCGCAGGAGAACTTCTGGAACGCTAACCGGCCTCGCTCTTGATCGCCGTGCGACCAATCCAGGTTATCCAGTCGAGCGAGGAACGCGGCGCTGTCTTCACCCGACGCTGCGCTCAAATGGTGTACGTAACGAGGGTAGGTCTTGGTGAACCATGCGGCCCATGCCTCATAGGTTGCGACGGGGTTTTTGTTCAACGTCGCCAAGTCGGCCAGCGACTGGTTAGTCCACTTCGAAAGCAATTGATGCAATGCTTGCGCGGTGTCGTGATACTGGCGCTCGCGCATGTACTGCCGAAACGCGGTGAGGGCGGTCGCTATTTCTTCGGGACGCGCGCGAGAATTGAGGCGGAGCAGCGCCTGGGCGGCGGTCGCCGCCACATCGGGACCGCCACTTCGCAACGTTTCGACAAACCGCGCGCGGTCGTCTTCGTGGGGGTTAACCGCTAAGGGCACAATGGCCGCTTCGCGTAAGGCAATGTCGCGGTCCCATAGGGCGCGGAGCACTGGGCGATGTTCGTCGGCGGGAAGCGTAGCAACTAGACGCACAAGGTCAGCCGACCATTCTTCGGCTCGATCCAATAATCGCTGTGCCGCTTGTCGCTGCTGCACCAATGGAAGTTGCAGCGCTAGGATGCTTTGAGCAGGCAACTCCAAGGCCGGATCGCTAACGAACGTGTCCGCCAACGCAGGATCGCGGCGGAGCAATTCGGCAAATGTCTCGCCCACACGCTCGGGCCAAAAACGACTAGCGTAGAAGTTCCCTTGCTGCATCTTGTGATGCAAACGCGCTAGTGCGGCGGCCGTGCGCCGGGTGACCCCTACGCTGCGCTTGCCGGGAATCCGCGAGAGCACGATAAGATAATGAATGTCGTCCTCCACGCGACTCTCCGGCGTCCACTTGGCCGCTAAGTCTGCGAGGATTTCCGACGACGTGATTTGCAGCATGCCTGCCAACCGGGCGATTTCTCGGTCGAGCGGCTCATTACCCGAGGGGAAAATTACGGCTAACCGTTGCATGGCGGACTGCAGTTGTTCGGGCGGTACAGCCCCTGGTGTTTCATTACGTTGATAACCTGCATACACGCCGGGCTTCGTCGGTTCGACACGGACGTCGCCCAATACGATTTGCAACAGTCGCACGATCTCCAGTAACTGTTCTGGGGTGTCGGTTTGCCGGAGCATTTCCAAGGCCGTCGTAAAGTCCGCCGCTTGAAGTTGGCCTCGGTAGTGCCGGACCCACAGCCCGGCGAGTTTCACAGGAAGTGATCGATCCGTTGCTTCGGCCTTGGCCCATCCCGACTCACTCAAGCGGGCCCCGGCGAGAATCGCCGCGGCGCGGACGCGACGATGAACATGGTCGTGTACGTCGTCCCAATCAGCCGTTAGCGATGCGTCGGTTAAGGCAGGCAACGCAGCTAGACCCTCCCACGCGACTCGCTCCACCCAGGGGTGCTGGCTATGTGTCAGCCGAGCAAGCAATGTTTCGCTGTTTACGTCCTGCGGTCGGCGTGCTAGAGCCCATGCGACGCGAGCGATCACGTCCGGCTCAGCGCTATCGATTATTTCGCTTGCGACCTGAGGGCGTAGACCGTCGAACAATTCAACCAAAACTTCGACGGCGCGCCCCCGCTCGGCAACTGACAGCGAAGGATCACAAGCTGCGCGCTCGAAGGCCTTCGCCCCTAACTCCTTCGCCAAGGGAATCCACTGCGCACGAGACCAGCTTGCCAACGGTTGATCAGCATTCAATACACGCGATACGGGATCAACATTCGGCGTGTCGGAGGGCGGCGCCTCTGGCGATTCGTAAGAAATGCGGAAAACTCCGCCTCGTGTGCCGCGGCCGCCAATAGCTACAAACAGATCGCCTTTTGGGCCGACAGCCAGATCGACGGGGGCGAAGCCTGCGCCGCCGGTAGCTTGTAGAAACACCTCGCAATGGCTTGCGTAACTGGCGCCTTCCGAGGCGAGTGGAAAATAGTAGATGCGTCCCAGACTCCAGCAGGCGCTGAATATGCCACCTCGGTACGCTTCCGGGAATTGGCGGTGACGATAGACGACGGCGCCCGTGGGCGATCCGCGGCCAATTTCCACCAAGCGAGGCGCTGTGTCAAAAAACCATGGCGGTCGGTTCCAACTGCGCGACCATCCCGAAAGCATCCAGCCATGGTGCATTCCTGCGGCTACGTCAAACAAACGCGTGGGGCTGTACCAAGGGAGATATTGGTCCCGCTCGCCGTCGGAGTCCACCACAAGGACCGCACCGCGGGCGTCGATGGCCAAGTCATAGGGATTTCGAAATCCGTGGGCGACGACTTCCGACTGTGAGCCATCGGGCGCGACGCGCACAATAGCGCCTTGATGCGGCCGCTTCACGGGCGAACCGGGAGTCGTTACGTGGCTTGTATCAATCCCCACTTCATTGCCGCAAACAACGTAATACCAACCATCGGGGCCTTTCACTACGCCGTTGGATGAGTGCTCGCCAGCTTGCTTGAGCCGCGCCAGAATTACGGGTGGGCCATCGGCGACAAGGTCTCCATCGTGATCTTCATAGCGAGCCAGGGCGTTATCCCCGGTGCAAACGAGATGGGGGCCATCGAACACCATACCGCGAGCGCCTGCGGCAGGTGTATTCGAAAATAACGTCGAACGATCGGCCCGGCCGTCACCGTCGTCATCATGCAACACTTTCACGTAACCACGTCCAGCTACAACGACTCGCCCTGCGGAGTCCAAGGTCAGCGTATAGATATCGTGCGCTAAGTCGTCATCGGCATAGAGCGATACCCGAAATCCTTCGGGAAGTCGAAGTCCCTCGATAGACGTGTCATCAGCCAAGCTAGAAGAGGCAAAGCACCAAGTGAGTAGAATGATCGCCGTGTTGAATCGCATCATGATTTGACGAAGGGCTTCAGAAATCGCCGGGATGGCGGAAAGGTTCCGATTGCCAGAAGAGGGCAAAACGGAGGGAGCGGCAAAGTGTTCAGGCTGGCTTATCAACCATAGCCTTCTCTAGCGGGGCGTAGCAAACTTGGGCCGCGTGGCGCATGATAACTGCTCTAATGGAAAAAGGAAACGAGAATCCGACCTCATGAGCGCTACGACGCCAACAACGATTCCCTCTCCGACGCCTGCTGCTGTGTATCCGTCGACGGCGGGGCTAGTTCTATTGACTTGCTGCGCGCACGCCATGGCGCATTTCTATGAGCTTTCCTTTCCTAGCGTTGAGCCCCTGGTCGCGAAGGATTACCAAGTTTCAACCGTGGTTACCGGATGGCTGATCTTTTGTTGGCGGCTGCCATGGGGCTTCGGGGCCTTAGCGGCTGGCTGGCTGGTTGACCGGTTGGGTGCAGCGCGGATGCTGGCTCTTTTCCTCGGCGGATGTGCGGTTTGTTCGTTGCTATTGGGATTGGCTGCGCCGCTTGCGGTCCTCTTTGTACTAATGCTTGCCATGGGAGCGGCCGCGTCGATTTACCATCCGGCAGGGTTGGCCTTGATCTCCCATGTCACGACGCCAGAAACCCGCGGCCGAGCACTGGGAATGCATGGCGTGTTCGGGTCAGCCGGCATTGCCGCCGCGCCCCTGTTGGCATGGGCGGCAATCTCCGTCGGATTTTCGTGGCGCGACTACTTTTGGATGCTTGTACTTCCCGGCGCGGTTCTGGGGGCAGCTTTTGTGGCGTACTTATGTCGGTATGGCGAGCCTGGGCCCGCCGCGACTCGCACGGGACCATCGCAGGATGACCGATGGGATTGGATTTCGTTTGCCGGGTTGTCGGGAGTGGGCGTCTTGCAAGGCATGGTGTACGCAGGGGCGCTCAGCTTCCTGGTGCGCTATCTGAGCGAGGTAGATGTACGCGCGGCGTTGCCGACCGATAAGGTGGATCACGCCGCCTTCTGGACCAGCAGCGTATTGTTGGTGGGGTGCGTAGGGCAGTATATCGCAGGAAGCATTGCGCGGCCGTCGCGGCTCGAATGGCAATTGACCGCGGTTACTCTGCTTAATGTGCCCTGTTTGACCGCAATGGCGTTTGCCGAGGGCTATGGTCGCGTTGCGGCCGCCGCGGCTTTCGCCTTGTTTCACTTTATGTACCAGCCCATTTACAACAGCTTGATTTCCAAGTACACGCCGCGCCAACGCCGTAGCTTTAGCTACGGGCTGAGTTTCACGTTGACGTTTGGCTTAGGCGGTATTGGCGCCGCATTGGCCGGGTACCTGAATGAGGACTGGCAAAAGTACGGAGCGCTGGCCATGATCTCGACGATCGCCACTGGCTGCGCCCTTTACCTCTGGCGTCGCAACGCCCGAATTGCCTCACGGTAGCGGCTTGCTGTTATCGCTCCATGCATGCACTCGTTTAGTGGAGCCCCTTTTGTGGGCTACTTCTCCAGAAGACGCTCAAAAAGCGGCGGAAGGAAACCTTCGGGAAAGAGGCAGAACGAGAACTCGCGCGAGGCAAGCAAGCGCTCTTTCTGAAGAGCCCGCTGCAATGCTTCTCGTTCTTGCTCCAGTTGTCGACGCAGAGGTTCGACAAATGGTTGTAACGCCGCGTTGGCCTGCTCAATGCCCAAATGACGCTCTCGGCGCGCCCCCCGTGGTGGTTCAGTAGCTAGCCATCGACGCTTCGCTTCGATATATGGCGCCGCTTCGGGCGAGTAGCTCACGTATTGCTCGGGATGGTAACGCAACTCGCGCAGTTGCTGCTCGACACGGCGCAGATCATCAATCGTGACGCCAGGACGCTCAACCGGCAGGAGCACCGTGGCGGTGACTGCATAGAACGTTGGAGGCGTCAGCTCGAAATAGCGGCGAATCAAAGCGTCGGTTAGTTCGTCATACTTCGCGCCGCCGATGCCGTGCAAGAACAAGTCGCCAAGGAATAATCTTGCGTAAAGCGTTGTCATCAAAGCGCGTGGCCGCAATCGAACGCCGGCGTCATGTAGGCGCAATAGGCTGCTAACGGCGTCGGTCACGTTGCCTGTTTTGCGCAGAGGAAGCCGCAACGACCAATGCTGGCGATCGGACAGCTCGACTTCGTGTGGGTTGGGGCGGCGGACAAAAAGACGTCGCCGGGTGGGATCTTCGCGCGACCAAACCCAGAACGGCGCTTCGCACCATTCGTCCTCCAAGGCTAAGCTGGGAACAGGATGGGTGCGGCTGCGGAGGCGATGGGTGCGACGGTATTCGTACAGCGCTTGGTTGTGGATTTCGATAAACCGCGGCAAATCTTGCAGTAGCGCTGCGACGAAATGCGCAAACACCGGAGTACGGCATACATGGCTCAGGGGCAACTCCAACGTTTGCAGGTCCAAGTCGGCCTCTAGACGGTGCCTTGCCTGAGATAAGGACTGACCTAAATTGTTCGTGCGGTCCAACGCCTCTAGGGCATAGGGCCACAAGCGCGTGACGAGCGGATTCGGCACGAAAGGAGTCAACGTCTCCTTTACATGTGACGCAAATTGACGGAATGTTTCCCGATCCAGTACGCTGCGCTCCTCGTAAGGGACCACCGACCCCGGCTTATCGAAGGGGATGGATTCCAAGCGGGGCTCTTGCACCGAGCCAGCCGGCACACGCAAGGCTGGAGGGCCTGCGGCATCGTTGTCAATCACTAGATTAACGGCCACGGCGTCAAGGCGCCGTCCCAATGCTGACAACGCAAAGTTTTTGAACCAAACGCCTGGATGAAACAATTGGGGTTGATGGCCCGCAAGAAGCAAACGGTCTTCAGCTAAGTATGAGAGCGCCGGTGCATTGCGATACGTCGTCGTGTACTGATGCGCGTCGCGCACCAAAAGTCGGCGGGCTTCCGCCGCTAGGTCGGTTAATCGGCGGCCAGCAATTTCGACGGTCGCGTTGTGCGCGCGGGAGATATTCTGCTCCACCAGTTCCGCAGCCGCATCCAAAGGAGGATCGAACAGCGCCTCCCCATGCCGCGCCGGAGCGCGCAGTTTCCGGTTCTCGATCATCGCGTAAGTAGGCGTTGGGGGTGTGGAGCAAAGCGGGAGATCGCGGCGCCGCAGCATATGGGCGGTCCCTCTCTCAGGTGGGGCTTGGAGAACAAAATCCAACGACCGTTTGTTTGGTGACGCCTTTGCATTGCACACACAATTTGGCATCACCGCAAGGCGTTCATAAAAGCGTTTTTATTTTACTCTTGGCGATGTCGTTCGTTATCACACCAGACGAACGTCCTCGTGTGCCCTTCGGGCGGGAGTACTTCCCCTGCTCTTGGTCCAGTTGTGTGGGGCCGCACTGGTGATCGAACATCCGATGAACCCATCCGCAGAGAACATGTGTGTATTGCCATCAAACAGAGCGCGGATGGGTCCGTGTTTATTGAACGATCGCCTTCTGAAAAACGCAGCACAAAGTGCGCCGGTCGGGTCGCCGCGAGCCGGCCATCCATACGGCGTCCACGTGGACGTCAACGATGTTACTTGTCGCTTCTTTGCGACGGTTCTGAGAACTAAGAAAGAACGTGGACGGCAACGAATGGTGAAGGTAGCGGTGAGTTCATATTTTCCCGGCCGAAGCACAAAGGTGAAGCCTCTTGCCGTAATTCGGACTGGGGAATTGAACCATTCGCTACGCAGCGTTGGTGATCTCGGCCAGAGCGACAGCGCGGTGCTCTTGGGCCGAACGATAACACGCTTCGACGAGAGCCATTGTGTTCAAGTTGTCTTCGCCGCTAATCTCGGGAGGTTCGTTGGCTTCCAACGCACACAAAAGCTGCGCCATAGGACCGGCGAATGCGTCGGGGAACCAGACCTCGCTCCACCGTGGCTGGAGCCAATAGCCCGGCTGCCGCACGGTGGTGAAGTCTAAGGTGCTTGGTTCACGGGCCGGATAGCGCGGCCAGCCAACGGATCCCTTCGCGATGCCTTCGGTCCCCTCGACTCGCCACAGTATGCGGTTATCAGCCGCCGCCCCTTCCAATGCTGGTCCCGCCCAAACGTCGTCCCAGGCCGAGCAACGCAAGCCGCTTGCGTATTCCAGAATGTACAGACAGATTCCGTCCTGGTGCGGAAACTTCTTTGTGGTGCGCGGGTCGGGCCGGATGCTGGCGTATACCCGTTCAGGATTGCCAAACCAATAGCGAAAGGTATCGAGATGGTGGATCGACATGATCCGCAGCGTCACCCAACCCAACCGCTGTTGCCACGGCATCCAATGAGGAATGGCCCGCATGTCAATCGTGGCTAGCACCGGCTCGCCCAGCACGCCCTTGTTAAGCAACGTTTTGCATGCACGTACCGATTGGTCATAGCGCATGTTTTGATTGACGGCTAGTTGGATTCCTGCCTCTCGGCATAGCCGCACGATTTCTTTGGCTTGTGTATAGTCTACTCCGAGTGGTTTTTGCGCCAGCACACCGCGAATGCGACCGGAGCGTTGTACCACCTCGCGAATGACGTCAAGCTGGACATCGGGCGGCACGGCAATGTCGACCACTTCTACCGCCTCGTCGTCCAGCAACTCATGATAAGTGTTGTACGCTTTGGGGATCGCATGACGGGCCGCAACTTCCTTGGCCCGTTCTGGAGTGCGCGAGGCAATGGCTACCGGATTGAAGCCCACTTGGCGGTAGGCCACCAGGTGACAGTCGGCCATGATAAAGCCCGCTCCAATACAGCCAATACCCACCGACCGGTCGCGCGGCATGTGAGGAAGGTAGTCAAGGTCGAGGGAAAGCGGTAAGTCAGCCATGAAAGGTTGTGGGAAGTACGAATTGCAAATGACGTGCTACGGTGCTGGCAAGCGTTGCGTTTTACCCCTTGGCGTTTTTCTCTGTGCTCGCCCAGGTGCGTCTTTCACCTGTGGTCGCCGTTTGCGTCCGCTAAGCGTCGGCGTAGCCCTGGCCGGGAACCGAGTTTCCTCGGCGCTGTGAAGCTGCTTCACAAGATGGTATCCGTTGCGCTAGAAGAAGGCGAGTTGTTCGGAGGTGAGGAGCCCAGCCGGCGTAGCGAATGAGCCGCGTTGTGTGGCGACTAGAAATGGGGGAGAGAATCGTTGAGAGCAAGAGGCTTACCAGATTTCGACGATTTACCCGCGGAGGTTGAATTTCTGCATGAGCCGATCGGTTTCGTGGTAAGCTTCTGCGACCCATTCGACAATTTTCTCGGGTTCGGGGGAGTACTCCAGCTCGATCGATATCGCCCCGTCGATGTCCAGGTCCTTGATTTCCTTTAAGTACGGCTCAAAGGGAACGACGCCGCGCCCAGGCGGCAGGTCGCCGTGCTTTTTGCCGTCGCAGTCGGAAATGTGAACGTGAATTGCACGGCCCTTGAGCAGACGCAACTCCTCGGGCTTCACGCCAGCCAGCAATAGGTGCGAAATATCAATATTGGCCCGCACAGCTTCGTGGTTGCAGTCGTCCAGGAATCGCACCATCGTTTCGACCGAATTCACCAGCGATAAAGGAAACGGTTCTAGCTCTAACGCAATCCTCAGACCCAAATTGGCTGCGTAGTCGCCAAGTTGACGACAGTTCGCTACTCCTGTTCGCCATTGCTCCTCGGGCGGAATGACTTCCTTATTCCAGATGTACTCGCCCAGCACTAGCAACACGTTTTTCGCCTGATATTCATAGGCCAGGTCCAGATATTTTTTGACGCGTTCAATGTGGAACCTTTGCACCGAGGGATTAAAGTCGATCAGACCAACGGCCACGCAGGCGATCGAAACAATTGGCAATTCGAGGCGGTCGCACTCGTCTTTAATCAGCCGCCGCTCACGCACGTCGATATCGAGCGGATCAACAAAGATGTCGACTGAGTCAAAACCAAGTTCCTTCGTCTTCTGCAAGCCGAACTGCGTCGGTTGGTTCGCCTGCACCCACGCCGAGTTAATCAGTCCAAGTTGCATACGAGTACTGCGGATGGAAGGTAGGGAAGAGGGTGTCAGAAAACAGATACGGGAGAGTACGAAATGAAAGGTTGGGGGCGAACCCTGGTTGAACGAGGCTGACGCTAACGCTCAACGTATGATTCCTGGCTCCTAGGCCTGGTGGTTCTATTTGCTCCCAGAGGAAAACGCATCCTGAGGCGAAAGTCAAGCACGACGCTTGCTCGCTAGTTGGGCCTGGGGTAGGATGCAAGGGGTGAGGGGTGTTGTGTTCCTCCCTTCAATTTCCTTTTTTGCGAGATTTGAGGATGAGTTACGAACTGCTCGCTGCGCCCCCGACGGACACGACCGCTCAGGAAACGAAAAGCGTGGCCGCGGCGCCGGTCGAAAAACTGCTCGCCGAGATTGGGCGTGATAGCCGTCGCGAACCACAGCAGTATCTCGACGAATCGGTGACTCCCCACGGCGGCGAGTAGCGGACCTGCTCGTAACGCGGAAGCTGCAGCGTGTTTCCACGAGGATGTCGACCGTGCAACGTCCCGCATGGAATCGTCGCTGACGGCGTCGCCAGCAATGCCGCCGAGGCGCAGTGTGGGCAAGGTCGGTCCCTTGCCCTCTTTTTATTGAGCGACCACCCCTGCCCTATACCGTTTCCCTCCTGCGTGAGATCGTGCACGGCTTGTCTCACTCCTTTGGTCGCATACTGCGTTGGCCGCTAAGAAACCGCTCCCCATCTTTCGCCGTTTGGTCGGCCTTGAGACCGAATACGCCATACGGCACCGGCCGCTCGCTTCGCGCCGTGGCCCGGGACTGACCCGGTATCAGCTTTACTTAGCGATGCTCTCGGCGTTGCGCGAGCGGGTGCTCGCCGTCGACGCCCATCACTTCAAACAAGGCGTGTTTACCGCTAACGGCGGCGCCGTGTGGTTTGAACGCGTGCAATATTCGGGCGGTCACGGGCTGATCGAAGGCGCGACGCCCGAGTGTCGCTCGCCCCGGCAAGTGCTGGTGTATCAGCGGGCGCAAGATCATCTGCTGCGTGAGTCCACCGCCGGCGCGCATGTGCTTGGCGAGTTCACGTTGCTCAAGAACGACCGCGACAGTCGCGATAACGTTTACGGCGCTCAAGAGAACTACGAGGCGCGCGTTGCCGAAGGATGGCGGCTTGTCGCTTGGCGGATCGGCCTGGTGTTGCTGGCTCCGATGATGCTGCTCTGTTGGCTGGGCCTGTTGCTCCAGGTGGCGATATTGGTTTTGTACCTTGCGGTGGCGGGGCTGATCTATCTGGTGCTGCGAGGTTTCCTGACGTTTCCTGCGCGACGCCGCGCGCTTCTCTTGCTCTTAGGCGAGATGGCCGCCGAGGGAAACGAAACCGCTGCCCCACTTCCGTTGTGGCTGGAAATCGCCTTCCTGCAGTTCACGCGTGTGGTGACTGCCCCGCTGGCGGCTGGGCTTTGGTTGTTGGGTTGTTTAACTGCATTTGTTCCACACCGACAACAACTCTTGCCTTTTCTTGCAAGTCGATCGGTAATTGGCGGAGCGGGTATGGTCGACCGTGAAGGCCGATTTCACTTGGCTGATAAGGCCGAGGCGATTAACTGTCTGGTCGGCTACGGCGGATTCTTGAACGATCGGCCGATGTTTAGTTTTGGCCATTTTTTCAAGGCGATGGCGTTCCAGGCGTGGGCGGCGCCGGGGGATTATTTTGCCTTGTTCCGGCAACGGCAGCGGCTTCAGATTTGTCTTGGCGACTCGAATATGTGCGAAGAAGCCGAGTACTTGCGCGTCGGTGTGACCATGTTGATCCTCGACGCAATTGAATCTCGAGCCATGCCGCGGATCCCCCAATTGCGATCCTTTCGTCGCGCAATACGCACGATCGGGGCGGATCCAAGCTTGTCGGCCCGTGTGGCGCTGTCGGGCGGACGTCATTGGACAGCACTCCAGATTCAGCGCTTTTACTTAAACGCCGTGCGCCAGTTTCTCGATAGCCGCCCTGACGCTCCGGAGGAAGCCCACGATGTATTCCGACGCTGGGAAGAAGTGCTCGACGCGTTGGAGGAAGCCGCCACGAGCAATAATCAGTCGGCGAAGTCGGAGGAACAGCCCGGCTGTTTCAATCACGAATCACTGGCCGAGACGCATGGCAACGATGCCCTTGAGTCGCTTATAGGACGCTTGGACTGGGTTACCAAGAAGTTTCTGTTGGACGAAGCCAGCGCGGGCGCTCCATGGGAAGTGCGCAAGAAAATCGACTTGCGATACCACGAGTTGTCGGGCGAAGGGTACTTTGTCCAACTGGCCGACATGGGGTATGCAGCCAAAATTGTGACCGACGAGGAACTCGACCGCGCCGTGCGCACGCCGCCGCCGGGCACTCCCGCGTCAGCGCGAGGGCGCTATATCCGCGAGTTTGCGGAAGGGACGCTCCCATTCCGTGTGAATTGGAACAGCATTGTAATCGGACGCGGCCTGAAAGCGAAAATCGTCCACCTAACGCACTACGGGGGCGACGAGTAGGACCTTGCTCTTCTGGCCCCCTTCTCTTCGCCGCGGCGGACGCAAGGCTAGGCGGCGCGTCGGCTAGGTTCGCTTTGGGCTCGCGCAATTGCCTCTTGATAGCTCAATTGGCGATAGTGGCGGTTGCCGGTTGCCCCTTCTTCAAGAAAGACCAGCGAACCTTCGTGAAGCATGCGCGGCAGGTAAAACCAAGCGCGGGCTAGCGCCTCGGCTTCGTGGTCGGCCGAGATCACTAGCAGGTCGGTGTTAGCCAGCGCGTTGGCGCAGCGCGATAAGGCCGCCCACGGATCGCCGGGAACCAGACGTAGCTGCACGCCCGTTCGCGTTAGTTCGCGATGCGCATCCTTGAGCGCTAACCCAGGCGCTCCGGCAGGCCGGGCTTCGAAAAGGTCAATTCCAGAATAACTTAACCGCTCATTGGGGCGGAATCGTTGCGCGACGGCTAGCAGACGCAGTGCGCGTCGTCCATCGCCCATACCGATTTCCACGATGGAGCGCACGGACCGACGCCGAAGCGCGCGATACAAGACGCGCTCGTGAGCCGGGCGGGCAAGGCGGGAAAGATACAAATATTGAAGCGTGCTCGCGGGTTTCAACGTCGCATTCCTTTGCAACGCCAGGGCGCAGAGACAAGATCAAAACTAATCTTCGGACGCCCGACCGCGCAGAATCAAATTGAACTGCCTCAAGAATTGGGACCCCGCAGTGCCGCACACGGCGCAATCACTCAAACCCGAAATTTTTCTCTATTTCGCGGCCCTTGGTGGAGAAGCTAAACGGCTTACCCTCGCGCTTCCGCTGTGGCAGTTCCGAGGTTAGGCGCTTGCTGTCGTCGTCAAAACCAGGCCCGCGAAGCCGGTCGAGAAAGTCGAAAGTGCAACCCGCTGGCGTCAGAGTCACGATGAGCACCCAGATAAGCCAGCACCGCCTTAGAGCCGCTCCCAGGCGATCGAACATAGCAGCCACCGTAAAAGAATGCTAATCGAGGTCAACGACGGGCCAACTGTCCCAAAATCCAACAAATTCGTCCAGAGCAAACGAGACGCGTACGCTGCGAGCCAATGCCTTAGGGGGAGAACGGGCGTCTGGTGGAATGCTCCAACGCTTGCCGTAGGGCGGTCGTTGTGGGAAACCGCAATCGCGGCAATCTGCGGCGAATCTGGCGGTTGAATGGCGCGACCAGGGGCGACGAATGGGGTCGCGTCTCAACCGCCGAATGGGTATACTTTTACGACGCATTTGGCGTTTTGTTTCAAGGACGTAGTCCTAATGTTCAGGTGGAGAAGGGATTCCCATGAACCCAGCGAGTATGCTCATGTCGCCCACAACTGCACCCAAGTCGACGCCGCCGGGTGTAGAGCTTTCGGCGCAAAGTCTATACGACAAGTGCAACGCCTTGGCCCGCAATTTGTGGTGGACTTGGCATCCCGAGGTGATCAACCTCTTTCGTGATCTGGACCCCATTCGCTGGCGCCAACTAGACCACAACCCTATCGCCCTGCTCAAGGAATTCACGCCTGAACGGCTGGAGATTCGCGCGGCTGAAATGGTCCTTTACAGCCGCATTAACCACGCTTATCGCCGCTTGAAGGAGTATTTGGCTGAAAAGCAAACTTGGAGTTCAACGCATGCGGGCGTGTTAGGAGCAAAGCCCGTCGCGTATTTTTCCGCCGAGTTTGGCATCCATGAGTCGCTCCCCATTTACTCAGGCGGCTTGGGGGTTCTCTCGGGCGACCATATCAAAAGCGCGAGCGGTTTGGGGGTCCCGCTGGTTGGCATTGGGCTGTTTTATGATCAAGGCTATTTTCGCCAACGGCTGGACGAGCACGGCTACCAGAACGAACTCTACCAAGACACCAACGTCGAAGACTTGCCGATGGAGCCGGCCCTCTCTCCCGAGGGGGAGCCGATCACCGTTCGCATCGAGACCCGCACCGGCGACCTATTCGCCAAAGTGTGGCTAATGCACGTCGGCCGTGTGAAGTTGTACCTGCTGGACTGCGATGTTGAGGGGAACCGCCCGGAAGACCGTGAGTTGACCTCCCGTCTTTATGGTGGCGATGAGCGGACCCGCATTCGCCAAGAATTGGTGCTGGGGGTAGGGGGGGTGCGAGCGCTTCGGGCGCTGGGGATCTGGCCTGGGGTTTATCATTTGAACGAAGGCCACAGCGCGTTCGCTCCGCTGGAGGTAATCCGAGAGCGGATGCATGACAATGGCCTCTCGTTTGACGACGCGCTCCGCGAAGTCTCGCAGCAGACGGTGTTTACCACGCACACGCCCGTTCCCGCCGGCCATGACCGCTTCCGCGGCGACTTGGTCGAAGAGCACTTGGGCCCGCTGCGCGATGCACTGAATATCTCGTACGATCAACTCATGGGGCTGGGACGCGTTGAACCGCAGAATGTACACGAGCCCTTCTGCATGACGGTGGTCGGCCTGAAGCTCTCGCGCCGGGCCAACGCCGTCAGTTCGTTGCACGGCCATGTGACGCGCCGTATGTGGGCGAATCTTTGGCCCTGGCGCGTCGAGGAGGAAATTCCTATTGGCCACATTACCAATGGCGTCCATATTCCCAGTTGGCTCGCCTGGCAGATGCAGCAGCTTTACGACCGTTACTTCCCGGCTAACTGGATGAAGAAAATGGGCGAGCCGGAGGTATGGCAGAAGATCTACGAGGTCGATCCCGGGGAGTTATGGGAAACGCACGTGGCGCTTAAGAACCTGCTGCTTCAATTCGTGCGGCGCCGTGTGGCTCGGCAGTGTCGCCGCCGTGGCGAAAGCGATCAGGTGATTGAAACCGCCCGGAATATTCTTGATCCCAATATCCTAACGATTGGATTTGGCCGTCGTTTCGCTACTTACAAGCGGGCGACGCTCATCATGCGCGACAAAGAGCGGCTCTACCGGCTCATCAACGACCCCGAACGGCCGATTCAGATCGTTTTCGCGGGTAAAGCCCATCCCAAGGATGAACCGGGGAAGAAGTTTATTCAGGAGATCGTCAACACCCGATTCGACGAACGATTCAACAATCGTATCGTGTTTATCGAGGACTACGACATCAACGTCGCCCGGCACATGGTGCAAGGGGTCGATGTGTGGCTGAACAACCCCCGCCGGCCTCTGGAGGCTTCGGGCACCAGCGGTCAGAAAGTGGTGCTCAATGGCGGGTTGAATTTCTCGGTGCTCGACGGTTGGTGGGCGGAGGCGTATGACGGACAAAACGGCTTCGCCATTGGAAAAGGCTTCAGTCACACCAACGACGAAGTGACCGACGCTCGCGACGCCGAGGCGCTGTACGACACCCTGGAGACGGAGATCATCCCCACATTCTATGACCGAGATGTCGACGGTCTGCCGCGACGGTGGATCCGGATGATGATGAACTCCATCGCCAGCCTGGCGTGGCGGTTCAGTGCACATCGCATGGTGATGGACTACACCCGCACCTGCTATGTGCCGGCCGCGGGCGGCCTGAGTTGCGACATGCCCTAACGACGGCCTAAAGCCAATTCGATGGGGCGTTTGCGGTGCGAGCGCCCCAGAGCAGCGCACCCTGATCAAGGGTGCGCTTGGTTTCGTTCCGCTTTCTTCCTGGTGTGGGGACGCGATGTCTCAACCACCGCATCCGCCTATCCGTAATGACGCCCCGGATCCGCGGCCTCCTCGCCCGGTGTGTCCCGTGTGCGGCGGAACGCTCATCGAGATTCGTGGCAAGCTGCAATGTTCGGCTTGCCACACCATCTGCGAAACCTGCTGCGAAGGCGGCCCCATGTAGGTTGGGGCAATGCAGGGTAGATCTTACCCAGAAGGGCCTCGCTCAGTTGCCTTACTTGGCGGCCGTAACTTCCTTTTCGTAAAGCTTTTGGAAACGTTTGAACTCGCGGTTGCGCCATGCGCCTTTGTGGTAACCATAGGCGGCAATGAGCGGCACAGCGAGGGTGGCCTCGCTGTACACCATTTGTTCGAAGGCGGTGTCCACTTTACCCCAGCTCGACGCCTCTTTAAGCGTCGATCCAGACAAGGCCCCGTCGCGGCTGTCGGCCACGGTCACTTGAATGGCGTACTTGTGCATGGGAGCATCGTGCCCCAAGATGTCGGCCGCCACCACAATATCTTGCGTGAAGTTCTTGGGCACGCCGCCGCCGATCATAAAGATTCCTGTGGTGGGGTTGTGAATCTTGATCTGCGTCAGTTCGTAAAAGTCCTTGGCGCTGTCGAACGAGGTCTTCGGTTCATCGCCGCGCTCAAAGTAGTGCCCCACGATACCTAGTCCCGCTGAGCAGTCGGAAAAGGCGGGGCAGAAGATCGGGAGGTCTTCTTCATAAGCGGCCCGGATAATCGAGTCTTCGCCCTGCCCCTGATCCACAAGATAACGGCCCATCTCGCGAATGAACTCGCGCGAGGAATAAGGACGGGGCGGCAGCTCGTCGGCGATTCGCTTGCACGTTTCGTCGCAGATGCGCAGCTCGTCTTCGTCGATCAGGGTGTCATAGATGCGGTCGATGTGAAGTTCGCGCAGCTCGTTGTCGTCTAATCCCGCCTTGAGGCGGTCTTCGGCCTGCCAGTGGCGGAATCCCAGCGCCTCGAAGAAATCCTGATCCACAATGTTCGCCCCGGTGCTCACAATGGCGTCGACCATTCGGTTGCGCACCATGTCGACGAACACCTTGCGCAGCCCCGCGCTCACCAGAGAGCCAGCCAGACAGAGGATAATTCCGCAGTCGGTGTCGCGCAGCATACGGTCGTAGATGTCGGCCGCCCGCGCCAGGTCACGAGCGCTAAACGCCATATCGCGCATGGCGTCCACAAGGGGAACCACGTTGTGTTGGGTGATGTCGATATGCTCGACGGTACGCGAGAGCAGTTTTTCCTTGGATAGCATCTTTCTCGGGCCTCGGGAAAAAGTAGTACGCGCATGCCGTGCGCCGCGGAAGATGGCGCTCGTGGCGCCCCTGCTACTTTGAACACGCCTAATTCTATCGCGCCTTTCGTGAGGGGCTATCCCCGGCGCCTTTGTGTTTTTCGGGTCGACCAGGCATAATGCTCCATATCTTGCCTACGGTGCGGAAAGGTCCCCGCCAACCACCGGCCCCTCCGATTCCTGACTTCTGCTTCTCGTCCCATCGCGGAACGTTACGAAACCTCATGACCGACTTCGACTCTCTTCTCGGCCGCGTTTCAGGTGGCGAAAACCTGACGATGGAAGAAATGAAGGCCGCAATCGACTGCATCATGCGCGGCGCCGTTGACGAGAACCGAATTGCGATGCTTCTTACGGCCCTGCATCACAAAGGCGAAACCGTCGAAGAGGTGGCCGGCGCCGCGGCGGCTTTGCGCGACCACATGACGCGCATTCCCACCCGCCGCACCCGTCTTTTGGACACCTGCGGGACTGGCGGCGATGGATCGGGCACGTTCAACATCAGCACGGCGGCGGCGCTTGTGGCGGCGGCCGCGGGGGCGGCGGTCGCCAAGCACGGCAACCGTCGCATTACCAGCAAGAGCGGCTCGGCCGATGTGCTGGTCGAGTTGGGAGTAAATGTTGACGCCTCGGTGGAAACCGTGGGAATGTGTCTGGACGAAGTGGGCGTGTGCTTTTGCTTTGCGCCGCTCTTGCACCCAGCCATGAAGCATGTGGCGCCGGTTCGCCGAATGCTTGGTTTCCCAACGATCTTCAACTTGCTTGGACCTTTGGCCAACCCGGCGGAAGCGCCCTATCAACTTGTCGGAACGGGAAAACCGCACTTGCAGGATTTACTTGCAGGGGCGCTGCGGCTGTTGGGAGGCGAGCGGGCGGTTGTCGTTTGTGGCGATGACGGTCTGGACGAAGTAACGCTGTACGCCGGCACGCGCGCCGTAGAAGCGAGGCAAGGCCAGACGCACGAGTTTACTTGGCGTCCCGAAGATTTTGGCTTTCCGACGGCCGGCGATGGTCGAGAAGCGCTGGCCGCCGACACTCCTGCCGCCAGCGCGGCGCTCATTCGCCGCGTTTTGGAGGGCGAACCGGGGCCTGCTCGCGATATGGTGATTATCAACGCGGCGGCGGCGTTGTGGACCGTAGGCATGTGCGACACGCCGCTGGCCTGCGCCCAGCGCGCGGCTGAGGCTCTGGACAGCGGCGCCGCTCGTGAAAAGCTAGCGCAGTGGATCGCATTAAGCCATGCGTGATCCGCGTTACCGTGCGGGCTAGGCGCCTTCCACGGGACGGCCCTCGACCTGAACAATCGCCCGGCGCAGCGCGTCGCTCATGCGCACCGAGCGCTGCGCGGCGTAGTCGAAAATCACAATGGTCGATTCGCCATCGGCCGAGATTGCCTGGCGACGTTCACTCCAGACCTGATGGACCATGGTGATGCTTGAGCGTCCTAAACGCGTGATCCGGGCGCCAATCCATACCGTGTCGGGATACGTCATCTGCCGCCGGTAGTTGCAACTAATCGCCGCAAGGATCGGCCCGACCTTTTCCTGTTCCATGATGGCGGAAATTTCCTGCCTCTCCAAATAGGCGATTCGCGCGGATTCGAACCAGCGGATCGGCACGACATTATTGACATGGCCGAAGGCGTCTTGATCGCCCCAAAGGACAGGCAGGGAGATCACTACAGGAAACTCGCCAAGTTGGGACGGTGGAGTCATCAAGGGTGCGACGGTATGCGTGAGCCGGGCTTAAGGTTCGTCGATGGGCGTGGCGCCGGGCGGCGGCGTGCCGCCTCCCTCGCGGATATATTTGGCGCGGGCTCGGGCGTACTCGGCGACGGAGGGTAAGTCGGCGTCCAACTCGCCTCCTTGAGCGGCTTGATCGAATAATCGTCGGAGATAAGGGCGACACCAACCGCAACCCGTACCGGCGCCGTAACACTCGCTGAGTTGGCCTACGCGACGGGGTTTCTCGACGCGCAGAAAGTTAATCACCTTCCGCTTGGTCACATGAAAGCAGAGGCAAAGCTCGTCGTCGAGTTCCATAATTTTCGCGCCCCGCAAGCGTTAACCCGCCTTTACTCAATCTACCGCATTTGTGGCTCTCGTTCAGGCCCCTGTCCCCATCGGCCATTTGGGTCTTCTCCAGGCGACAAGATTGGCGCAAAGGTCACGCCGATGAGGCGCTACGATTCTCCGGGCCCCTTCTTCGTCAGAATGCCGTCACCATTGAACCGCCTATCGCATTTCGATTGGATTACGAGAATCCCGAAATCGTACGGCGATTTCCTTGCTGTTAAGCACCGTTGGGCGAATTCGCAGTCTGATTAGTAAGAGCTTTTGAACGGTATGGCCGACGATTGTCGGTCGGCTGAGGGGCATCGCCGGCGGTTAACTCTTTACCGCTCTCGCGTGGTTGCCGGCGATCAAAATGCTGGAAGCCGCTGATGGTCGAACCACCGAGTCGCAGCTAGCGGGATGAAAGACAAAGCTTGCCTTGTGTGCCGTTGGGTTTACCAACGGCACGCAGAGGCACGGCTGCAAGCAAAACGCGAACATCAAATAAATGGCTTTTTGCGGGCTTCCTCTAGACTTCCTCCAGAGGAGCGGTTGCATCGCCGAACTTGTCGAGATGAACGCCCATCTTTTCCATCATGGTGAGATACAGCCGACACATCTGTCGGTCGGGCCGGTGCAGATAGTCAAGGTTCTGCCCACCTTGGATCTGGCCTCCGGCGCGGCCGAGCATGACCACGGGAAGCTGCGTGGCGTCGTGATGACCATTGATCATGCTCGAGCAGAGCATCAGCATGGAATTGTCCAGAGCGGTGCGCTCCCCTTCTTGGATCGCATCCAACTTGCGGGCAATGTACGCCAGTTGCTCCAGGAAGAATTGGTTGACCTTAAGCCAGTCGTCGCTGTCGGTATGCGAGAGCAGGTGATGGATCATGTAATCCACGCCCAGGTGCGGGAAGCGGAGCGTGCCATGATCGTTGTTCAGTTTGAGCGTGCAGATGCGTGTAGTATCGGTCTGGAAGGCTAGCACCAGGATATCGCACATTAGCCGCATGTGCTCGACAATATCTTGGGGATAACCATCAGCCGGGCGGGGCATGTTGGGTTTGGTCAGCGTGGGCCGCCAACCTTGGAGTTCTCCCCGCTTTCCGGCACGCTCGATGCGCTGCTCCACTTCACGCACGGAGTTCAGGTATTCGTCTAACCGCTGTTGGTCGCGGCGGCTCACGCCGCGCCGGAAGTCCCGAGCGTCGTCGAGAACGGCGTCGAGTACGCTCTTATCGCCGCGGGACGCCTTGTCTTGAAAAAGTTGATCGAACGCCAAAGCCGGGTAGACCTCCAGCGGCGTCGGCGTGGTGGGGGTGCTCCACGAGATGTGAGAGCTATAGAGCATCGAGTAATTTTTGTGCACCGAGGGGTTCGCCTTTTCGCACCCCAGCACCAGGCTTGGCAACTTGGTTCGATGGCCGATCCGCTGCGCAAGCACCTGATCGACGCTAACCCCGGTCCGAATCGTCCCGCCTGCGGCCAGCGGAGCCCCCGACAATAGGTTGCCAGTCTGCGAGCTATGAATATTCCCCTTGAGCGCTTCAGCGTTGTAAAGGCCGCGAATGAATGTCATGCGGTCGCGAAACTCTCGCAAGGGCGTTAGGACTTTGCCCAACTCCATCGACGCTCCTTGCCCCTTGGCCCACCACTCGCGGCTATGGAAGCCGCAACCGGCGAAGAGAATCGCCATTCGGACCGGGGGCGTGCTAC
>CAYWIS010000002.1:84479-89933 GCA_964458385.1 uncultured Pirellulaceae bacterium | reverse complement strand
TATGCCGAAATGGAACAACATGATGTCTTTCTCACAAAACGAACTGAAACAAGTTGACAAGAGCGTCGTCTGGCACGCCTTCACCCAGATGGCGGAATATGAACCGCTGATCATCGAACGCGCCGAGGGCTGCACGCTGATTGACATCGACGGCCGCCGGCTGTTAGACGGCGCCGCAAGCATGTGGTGCAACGTGCATGGCCACCGGCATCCGCGCATCGACTCTGCAATTCGCAAGCAGTTGGACCGCGTGGCGCACGTGACAAACCTGGGAATGTCAAACCCCACCACGATCAAGCTGGCCGCGCGGTTGGTTGAGCTCGCACCCGGGGGGCTGAACCATGTGTTTTTCGCCTGCGATGGCGCGTCGGCCATCGAAGTCGCCTTGAAGATGGCCTTCCAGTATTGGCGGCAGCGCAGCCACCCGCGTCCCGAGAAATCGGTCTACATTGCCTACAGCGACGCGTATCATGGCGATACTTTAGGAAGCGTCAGCGTAGGCGGCGTGGCCCACTTTCATGCGCTGTTTGAGCCGCTTTTGTTTGAAACACTCCGGTTGCCGGCTCCCGACACCTACCGGCTACCGCCGGGCGTAACCACCGAGGAAGCATGCAACTATTACCTCCAGCAACTAGCCGCAGTGCTGGCCGAGCATCACAAACGGATTGCGGCTTTGGTCATTGAACCGCTCGTACAAGGCGCCGCGGGTATGATCATGCATCCACCGGGTTATTTGCGCGGCGTTCGCGAATTGACGCGCCAGTACGATGTGTTGCTGATCGCCGATGAGATCACCGTAGGCATGGGCCGCCTGGGGAGCATGTTCGCCTGCGAACAAGAAGGCGTGACGCCCGACCTGCTGTGTCTGGGAAAAGGCTTAAGCGGCGGTTACTTGCCGCTATCCGCGACGTTGGCGACCACAGAGATCTGGAATGCGTTCCTCGGGTCTTACGCGGACTTTCGAACGTTCTTTCACGGCCATACGTATGGCGGCAATCCGCTCGCAGCGGCGGCGGCTCTGGCGACCCTTGAGATCTTCGACGAAGAACAAACCCTTACGAAGTTGCCCGAAAAGATCGAGCGACTGAGAACGAACCTGGCGCCGTTGGCCGAGCATCCGCATGTAGGTCAGGTCCGCCAACGCGGCATGATCGCCGCTGTGGAATTGGTCAAAGACAAAACCACGCGTGAGCCATTTCCCGCCGCAGAGCGTCGTGGCCAGCAGGTGTGCCAACACGCACTGTCCGAAGGTGTTTGGATTCGGCCGTTGGGGAATGTGGTCTACTTGCTTCCGCCACTGGCCATCTCGCTGGATGAGATCGACCACCTCTGTCGCGCCCTTGCGAACGGCGTGGAGCATGCTACCCAACGCGTGGCAAGCGGCTAGCAGGGAAGAAGGCGCCTCGGCCACAAGAAGCAGAATGATCTAGGAGTCCGAGGCGTCTTGTTCGTCGTCCCACGTTGGGCCGCGGAAGTAACTACGGTCGCGTTCTTCGAAGTCGTGGTAGTCCAGAAGATCGTAAAGTTCTTCGCGGGTTTGCATCAGGTCGAGGAGTTCACGCTGTGAACCTTGGCTTTGCAGCACCGCCAAGGCGGCTTGCATGGCGGTCATTGCCACGCGCAACAGCGTGACGGGATAGAGTACCGCGGCATAGCCCAGCTCGGCCAGTTCCTCAATATCCAAGAGCGGGCTCTTGCCAAACTCGGTCATATTGGCCACGAGCGGAGCATCAACCTGCTCGGCGAACCGTGCGAACTCGTCGCGGTCCACGAGCGCCTCGGGAAAGATCCAGTCGGCGCCAGCCTGGCGATATCGTTCGGCGCGATAGATCGCATCTTCAAGACCGTTCACTCCCCGCGCGTCAGTGCGAGCAAGAATGATGGTATTCGGATCTTTCCGCGCTGCTACGGCCGCGCGGATCTTTGCACACATAGCCTCCACATCGATTAAACTCTTGCCCGAAAGATGGCCGCAACGTTTGGGCAGTTGCTGATCCTCGAGCTGAATTGCCGCCGCGCCGGCCGCTTCCAGTTCGCACACCGTGCGTTCTACATTCACCGTGTCGCCAAAGCCGGTATCGGCGTCGACAATCAGAGGAATATTGACGCGGCGGGTTATGAATGCCGTTTGCTGCGCCAACTCAGTCAGAGTAAATAGGCCGACGTCAGGAAGCGCCAACACGCTTGCCGAAAACGCCGCCCCCGAAAGATACACAGCGGGGAACCCCATCCGTTCAATCATGCGGGCAGCCAGCGCATGCGGAGCGCCGGGACCTTGAAGCGTGTGCGTTTCGGCTGCTTTTCGCAGGCGCGCGCCAGGAGATTCGGTCATGCAGATTACTCGCGTTCTCGGGGGGACGGCCGATAATAGTCAACGTTGCGTCGCAAGCGCACGTCAAGGTTAAGCAATCGGTTATCTCGCCAGTTTTGCACTAACAGACGCACGCGGCCATTGGGGCCGGCGCGATGTTGGAGTTCGTCGCCAAGCAGGTAAAGCTGCCGGTTGACGTTGCCTACCTGGAATCCGTCGACCGTGATGATCCGATCGTTCCGTTCTAGGCCTACTTCGGCCGCCGCCGAGCCGGGTACAACGCGAGTAATCACCACACCAGTCTCTGTGTTGCGGGCGTACACACCCAAGAGCCACCGATTACCAAAGAAGTACGGCCGCGTCTCGCCGCCAGGTGGCGCAACGCGAGTTTGCGGCATACCTTCTGGAGCTCCCTCTGCATCATCGGGAGCACGTCGGCCGCGTGGTTCGCCCTGCTCAGGCTCTTCGGCCTGCCGTTCGCTCGGGCGGGGCCGTTCACGCGGCTCCTGCGCCGTTGCCACGGGAGCGGTCACTGCGTTCCAGGCCAAAACGGCGCCCAGTGCGATGGTCACTCCGACACACGCCCATTCGATGTGATTCGTCTTCCTCATGGCGTAGATCCTCCAACAGAACGGAAGGTGGCCCGGCGTTACGAAGACCGTGTGTTCATTGTCGCGCTCTTGTCGCATACGAGGCAAGAGGCGACAGTTCCTTCCGATTTGGATCTAAGCGATTTGCATGCACCGTCCTTCGCTTAAGGCATGCCGTCGTTCGTTGCAAGGATATGCGGCAACTCGGCCAAATCGAGATTTCCGCCCGAGAGAATTCCGACCACGGTTTTACCGCCGAAGCGTTCCCGCTCCTTCCAAGCGGCGGCAAATGCGGCGGCGCCAGCGCCTTCGGCCAGATTGTGAGTATGTTGCAGAATCTGATATACGCCGCAGCGAAGTAAGTCGTCATCCACCAGAATCACGTCGTGCATCAAGCGTCGCATGATATCAAGCGTCATACTGGCCGGGGCGCGCGTGGCGATACCTTCGGCCCAAGTATCAGCTTTCTCGGTGGTGACGACGTTCCCCCCCCGCCACGACTGCGCCACTGCGCTCGCTCCTTCCGCCTGGACGCCGATAACTTGCGTTTGTGGACGTCGCGCGGCGGCGACAATACATGCGCCGCATACACCGCTTCCCAAACCGATGGGAACCAGGATCACATCGGGATCGGGCAAGACCTCGAAAATTTCCCAAGAGAGACTCCCCACGCCCGCGATCAACTCGGACTCGTTGGCCGAATGCACATACCGGCCGCCACGGGGCGCTAGCTCGGTTTCCAAATACTCACGGGCCTCGTCAAAATCGCGACCATGTTCAATGATCTCGGCTCCGCGTTGGCGAATCGCTCGGATCTTATCGGGGTTATTGCGCTGCGGCGCCACAATCGTGCACCGCACGCCGAAGCGTTCACAGGCAAATGCTAACGACTGCCCGTGATTGCCGGTCGAAACGGCTAGCACGCCAGCCTGGCGCTCCGCTTCCGAAAGTCGGCTTACCAGGTTGACTCCGCCACGCACCTTGAATGCGCCGGTCGGTTGATGATTCTCGTGCTTAAGAAAGAAGCGAAACCCGAGTAGCTCCGACAACCCTGGCCAATGGTACAGCGCCGTCGGCGACAGGACCGCGTGAACTCGCGGCAATGCGTCCAGCACATCTTGGTAAGTAACAGGAAGCATCGCGTGGTCTCGCTCCGTTGGTTCTTAACCGCTCCGCGGCGCCGACGATACCGTTCTCCTCCCCGGCGTGCAGGATCGTTAGCGACATGGTACCATGAAGCGCAAAGGACGACGACTCATTGGTGAATAGCCGTTTTCGGAAAGACACGATCATGACCACGCCCGACGATCTCTATCGGGAACACGAAAAGCTTAAGGCTCAGGGGAACCTGGAGGAAGCGCTCGCCAAGCTGCAGCAGGCCGTGGAGCTTGACCCGAACTTTGTCGATGCGCACTTGGGCCTGGCCGTTCTCTTGGGCCGGCTAGGGCGGCACGAAGAAGCGGTGCGCCACGGCGAGATGGCCTGCCAATTGCAACCCAATGAACCGTTTAACTTCACGGCGCTCAGCGTGACCTGTCAGCGCGCTTGGCAAGGTACAGGAGATCAGTCCTACATCTATCGGGCCGAAGAGGCAAAGGCGAAGGCCCAGATGCTCGAAGCTCGTCGTTAGGCTGGAACAGACTTCATTCCTCCGCGAGCGGAAGTGCAACGTACGCGGAGGAGCCGCTGCCGTCGTTGGGGCTCACTCAAACGCCGAAGGCTTGGCGCAATTGCTCAATGTACTTGGGGCATTCTTGTCGCGGGTCGCCGGCTTCTTCGTATTCCAGCACGATATAGCCCTGGTACTTGGCGACCCGCAGAATCTGAGCAAGGCGGGCAAAATCCGCTGGCTCCTTCTTGCGGTTCGGTCCCGAGACGACCACCTTAACCTGCACATTAATTGCGTACGGTGCGGCCTGAGCCAATTCCTCATAAATACGATCGCTGTGAAAATTGCCGGTGTCGAGGTTCACACCGAAATGCGGACTCTTCACGTCGCGCACGATCGCAAGTAGTCCTTCGGCCGTCGCCGTAGGGCCGCCGTGGTTCTCCAGCGCCAACCGCACTCCATGCTGGCCGGCGTACTCGCAACACTCCTCAATGCCTTCAACAATCAGGCGGTGCGTCTCTTGAGGGGACATCCCGTTTTGCACATGGCCGGCGAAAATGCGAATCACCGGCGCGCCAAGCGCCTTTGAGTAATCGACCCAACGTTTGACCAACTCTAATTGCTGCGTTCGCTTCTCGCCCGGCGGATGCCCAAAATCATTCCCCACGGCCGTACCGGAAATTTCCAACCCCAGACGCCGACACTGCTCCTTGCGTTCCGCCAGATACTCGGGAGTGACGGGATTGGGGAAATAGTACGACGTAAGCTCAGTGCCATGGAGCTTCATCTTGGCGCAATCGTCGATGAAGTCCGCCAATGTCAGTGGGGCGTCCTTAACTTGAAGCAAATTGCGATAGCTATACGCCGCTAAACCAAGTTTGAACTTGGCGTTGCCCTCGCGCGAAATCGGCTCAATCGCCCCGGCGGAAGACGCAAGGGTTGAC
>CAYWIS010000002.1:69759-84469 GCA_964458385.1 uncultured Pirellulaceae bacterium | reverse complement strand
TGCGGCGGCGCCCGACGCCAGGACGGCGGCTTGTTGAAGAAACTCGCGACGATGGACAACCGACGACATAACGCAATTCCTGCAGGTAAGGAGGGGGAGTCCCAGCGGCGCACCCATTCTGCTTAACCCGCCAGCGTACTGCAAGACGCGACGACCAGCGTACGCCGCCCCATCAGCTGGAAGGCGCTCTCGCGCGAGGGAATCGTAAACGGTAACAAAAAGCGGCCGGACGTGTGGGGCGCGTCCAGCCACTGAATCACGCAAATCGGAAGATCGTGAAAAGTGCTACGCCGGGGTCGCGGCGGTTTCGTCTGCCTTCTGGCCTTGCTCGCTCCGTTGCGACTGCGGCAGGGCAGCCTGCTTGCCCCCCAACAAAGCCCTCCACACACTTGCAGGCACGAAGGCAGCGCCGGCGGCGATCATTAACAAGCAGTAGCCAAACAATCCAGTGACCAGCGCCGTTAGGAGCCACATAACGACCGACACGGCCAGCAGCAGCGGCCGCGCCAACCGGTTCCAGATCAATATGCCGAAGGTCAATTCAAACAACACAACCGCATGAGTCCAGGCGTTGATCAGGGTGACGTTGTTCCTGAGGAAGGTAAGGTCAACAGGGCGCGACTGCGACTGCGCCATCAGCCACCACATGGCGCCTCCCTCCCACCATGTGACCGCGCCAAGCTTTGTCAGCCCCGCCAGCAAGTACAAGCTGGCCAAGTGAATTTGAATCAGTCGCAGGCTGACATTGGCCGTCCAAGAAGGAGCATCGGCGTTCTCGGCAACTGTTGAAGCCCGTTGTTTGCGCCAAGCGTCTAACGACAGATATCGCCCGCACGGAGCGAAGCAAAGGTAAAAAATCATCATCGCCAGAACAGGCTCAAACTGCGCCGCCAAGACGGGGGCGCGGTGAATGTACGACAGCACCACCACCAAAGTGAGCACGGCGGTAACTCGTGTAAAGAGTCCCACCGCGAACAACGCGGCAACGACAATTCCCGCCACATGGACCGTCCATAACAGCCCCGGCGAGTCAATCAGATTCAAATACGAATACTGGTAGGCGGCGCCTTCGCCCGGGTTGGTTTCCATAACCGTCTGCACTGTGGCGACGGGCAGCCAACCTTGAGGTCCAAACCAGTCGGCCAAGCCAAACGAAAATGCCACCAGGTACAGCACCGCCGCGACACCCGCCACGACGCGCAGCACGCAGACGGTCCACGGATCGCGGGGAGTAAACCAGAATCGGTTCCATCCCTCGCCAAAACCTTTGGAGAGCCGCGAAAAATAATCTTGGATCGGATTGGCCATGATTCGTCTACTCCAAAGGCGCCACAACTTTTTTCTCTTCGATCTTGAGCAACTGCACCTGACCGCTACGATCGCGCCATACGCGGGCTTCGTAGGGAGTGGTAAGGTAGGCGTCGGCCGTCGGGTCAGCCGGGGTGGCCGCAGCGTTGGGATCCATCTGGCGCGGCTGCGGTTGATAACGACGGCAACGGACGATCACTTCCTCGTTGCTGCCGGTGTCCAGCACGTGGGCGCCAATCGCTTTGGCGAAAGCCGCCGTGTTCTGCTCCGCCCCCAGATAAGATGTAGCGGCCATCGTTTTGGCCAGCAGTTGAAACCGGCGTTTGGCGGGGTTGCCCTTCACAGCCGAGTCGGGAATGCGGATGATTTCCCCTTGTTGCGCGCCGGCCGTCACTTCGATTTCTAAGAAGTGATCGTCGGAAAGTTCCGAACCATCGGTTAAATGGTAGGGAGCGGTCGGCTTAATCTTGAAGAGCTGGATATACGGCGCCAGCGTGTTGAGCAGGCGTATTTGCAGCGGCGAAATATAGTAATTGCCGGTCAGCGCCACGAACAAACAGAAGACGTGGACAAACAGCAGCAAACTAACGATCGAACGGACGTTGGCGTCCGGGGCGCCTTCGGCTAACGGCGGCGAAGGATCGCTGGATTTGTTCGTCATGGATTCGGCGAGGGTAAGTTGAAGTCGTCCAACGCTTCCGTGCCGCCATACACCATTCCATGACCCGACAAGGATCGTCTTGCGTGGCAGGTTTAGTTTACAAACTTCTCCCAACTCGCCCAAACCGGCGCTACCGGAGCAAACGGGCGAACCTTTCCTTGGGGGCACGCATCTTGAGAGGTGTTCTCCCTTTCTATAGCTTGCCGCCATGAAGACGACCGCCGAATTCGAAGATTATTTGCGAGTCTACACCACCGACGGTGAACGCCTGATCCCTATGTCGCAAGTGCGGGCCGTTCTGAGAAAAGCGCCCATGCATACGCTAGAAGTTGCCTCCCGAGTTGCGCCGTATTTTTCCACTCCGCCGGCGGTGGGGGTTGAGTTAAGCAACGGCCAGATTGTCTGGTCAGCAGGCGAAACCGATTGGTACTACAACGGGCATCCTTCGCGCGTGGGGAGGTAGCAGAGAGGGAGCAATCGAGGGCTCCGGCCCGCTCACGTCGCTTGGGGAACAAAGACAAGTTGACAGCACCCCGTTCGCACAATCATATTAGGGTGCGTTGATGGATGATAACTCCCCCCATGGGGCGTCAGTCACGCTTGCACGCCACGTGTCCCTGCCCACCTCACGCGAAGTCCCACCATGAATCCCCGCCTTCCGCTGTGTCCGGGTCCTTTATCGCGGCGAAGTTTCTTGCAAATCGGCGCAGTGGGCGTCGGCGGATTGGGATTGAGCGACGTGCTGCGTCTGCGCGCTCGGGCGCAATCGTCCCCAACGACGGAGCCAGACACCTCGTTGATTTTCATCTGGCTTCCGGGCGGTCCGCCGCACATGGAAACTTACGACATGAAGCCGGACGCGCCCGAAGATTACCGCGGCGAATTCCGGCCGATCCACACCAATGTTCCGGGGATTGACGTCTGTGAGTTATTGCCGCTCCACGCCCGGGTTGCGGACCGCTTCACCTTGATTCGCTCGATTGCGCATGAGTTTGCGGATCATGGCGGTGGACATAAACGATTTCTCACGGGACGAAAACCCGCAGAGCCCACCGGATTTGTGAACGACGCGCCGGCGGTGGGGTCGATCGTCGCCAAAATGCGCGAACATCGTAATGTAGGGCTCCCCAACTACATTTCGGGCACCAATCCCGGACGGGCGGGAGTCGATGTGTACAGCTTCGGAGCGGCGTATTTGGGCCCCGCCTATACGCCCTTTAACGTTCCTGGCGATCCCAGCGCCCCGGACTTCCAAGTGAAGAATCTGGCGCTCGCACCAGAAATGGCGAGTCGGCTGGATGATCGGGTGCGACTCCTTCAAGGGTTTGACAACCTGCGCCGCACACTTGACCAAAGCGGCGCCATGGAGGCGATGGACCAATACAACCAAAAAGCCGTGGAGTTGCTTACCAGCGAAAAAGCCCGCCGAGCGTTCGACCTTTCGCTAGAACCCGATTCGCTGCGCGACAAGTACGGCCGGCACGCGTGGGGACAACGAGCGCTTCTGGCACGGCGGCTCGTGGAAGCCGGATGCAGCTTTGTGACGATGGTGATGGAAGACCCGTACCAGTCGGGCGTCCCGCGATTAAAGGAAGGAGTCTACAACTGGGACTCTCACGCGGTGAATTGCCACATCTTCCGTGACGCGCGCGTGCGGTTTCCCATTTACGACCGCGCTATTTCGGCGCTGATCGAAGACCTCTACGATCGCGGACTGGATAAGAAAGTGCTGTTGGTGGTGACGGGCGAATTCGGCCGTACACCGCGTATCAACTCGCAAATCGGCACACAAACCGGCGTCATGCAGCCAGGACGCGACCATTGGCCGGGAGCCATGTCCGTTCTGGTCGCAGGCGGTGGGATGCGCACGGGGCAGGTCGTTGGCTCGACCAACAGTAAGGGCGAATATCCGCAGGATCGCCCGCTAACGCCGAACGATCTATGGGCGACCGTTTATCGGCATTTGGGAATCGACTATACTCACGCACTGCCCGATCACAGCGGCCGGCCCATGCCGATCCTCCCCTTCGGCGAACCTATTGCCGAGTTGCTCTAACGCCGGTTTCACAACGGAAGCCGCCTCTCGCGACGGGGCCAATGTTTCGTGCTGCGCGGGCGCCGATCACTAACCGTTTGTCTAGGAGTGTGCAACGCGATGTCGCGTCCAGTCGTCGACGAAATCACCCTGCCGATGATGCGTCAAGCACTGTACAGCGCTGTGGTGTGCGATGCTCTCGACGGGTTGGGCTACCCCAACCAATCGCCGCGAGTGCAGTTGCCGCCGCTCACGGTGGATACTGTCTTGGTGGGGCGGGCGAAGACGACGCTGTGGGCCGACATGTTCCACGAAGACCCTCGCCCCTACGAACTGGAATTGGAAGCGGTTGACGCGTGCCAACCCGACGATGTGTTGATTGCCGCAGCGGCAGGGTCCATGCGGTCGGGCATTTGGGGTGAGTTGCTTTCCACCGCCGCCATCAACCGCGGCTGTGTCGGCGCAATCGTAGATGGCGCCGTACGCGACGTACTGAAGATGAAGAAACTAGGTTTTCCTGTCTTCGCACGTGGCATGAGTGTTTACGACAGCCGCGACCGCCAGCGCGTCATTGATTTGGATGTGCCGGTAATGATCGACGGCGTAGCCTTCCACCCAGGCGATTTTGTTATTGCCGATGCTGACGGTGTTGTCGTTGTCCCCCAAAAGGTGGAAAAAGAGGCAATTCGAGCAGCATGGGACAAAGTTCATGCCGAAAACGAAATGCGCGAAGCCATTCGCCAAGGCATGAAAGCTACCGAGGCATTTAAGAAATTCGGTGTGCTATAACCCCCCCTTCTCAATCAGAAGACAACTTTACGCTTAATCGGTCGCCACACCCCTCTTCAGAGTTGATAATTCGTCCCACAACCCAAGGAAAAAAATTTTTGGTAAACGCTGTCCGGTATTAGGTTGCAAACCGGATGTTCTCTCGTGAGGGCGTTGAACAACCGATCGCCCACAAAATAACCGCGTGGCCCACTGTTACTCTCTCGTTGTTGTGCGAAAGGAAATTCCAATGAAGCGTGCGAAATCCCTGAGCTTGTTCGCCCTGGTGGTCGTAACCGTGCTCGGCGGTTTGACCGTGGCTGGCAGCTCCCCGTCGGCGAACGCCCAATACGGCTATCGCCAGTACTATTCGAGCTGGCGGTACTATCCGTCGCGGTCCTACTATTACCGTTCGTACTACTACAAGCCGTACGTTAGCTACAGCGGGTACAAGCACCACTACTGCGTGTACTACCCGTCGCGACCGTCCTACATCTACTACTACAACCCGTACAAGCAAGTGTATTGGGGCCGTTACGACGTAGAAGCGAAGGGCTACTCTCTGTTGGCCGAGAAGGATCGCAAGCAGAAGCTGGAAGAAATTCCGGAGGAAGCCTTCCCCGCGCCGGGTAAGATGCCGGCAATTCCTGAGTCGGAAGACAACGTTCCGATTGCCGAGCCGCCGCAAGATCTGCCCACGGAAGCCAAATAGCCCCCTAACGAGGGAACCGGACCTGTCCAAAGAAAAAATTTCTTTACGGACAAGGGAGATTTGACTCCCTTGTCCGTTTTCTTTTCTTGGGGCAAGTTGCACGCCGGCCGCGTAGGTCCGCCAAGGGAACAAGCCAGCCCCCCGGCGGTTAGCGTTTCCGTTACGCCAAGTCACGGTCCTCAAAGAGCGCGAGCGCCAAGAGCATGGCGATCACCCCGTAAAGCAAACTATAGAGAAAAGCCCATCCCAGATAGACCAACGGCACTTCCCGTCCGCCAGCCACCGCTGCTTGAATATTTAAATTCTCAAGCACGGGAAATATGGTCGCGATGAGGCGGCCAATGAACACCACCGGCTCAAAGGCCTCGTTTACCACGGCCGACTGGACCATCAGGGGAGTCAAATGCCCTAAGACGTAGATCGAGAAGGAAATGATGAAGTTTGCCATCATCGGCAAACGGGTCGAAATCGCCACACTCACCGCGGCCAAGACGGCAGCCTCCATAAAGGCGAGAACCAGCCCGGGAACGGTCTGGACCATTTCGTAATGCGTGACTTGCCACGTAATGTCGACTTCGCCGCCTTCCTTGGTGTCATAAACCGGCTTATACGCCACACATGCCAAAAACACGAGGCTCAGAATCAGAAACAATGCCGCATTCGCCCACATGATCCCGGCGTACTTGCCCAGGATAAACTGCCAACGGCTAAGCGGTTTGGACAATACCGTCAGCGCGGTGCGGCCTTCGATCTCGTCGGCAATTGAATTGCTTGCGGCCCAAATCGCCTGAATGATGCAAAGAACCAGGATCAAGGTGAGCCCCGAGTTCTTCAGCATCTTGATATCTTCTCCCAACGTGTAGTAGGGAATGAAGATAAACAGCCACAGCAATAAGGCCCCCACCAGCGCGATAATCAGATACATGGGTTGGGCGATTTCCGATTTCGCCGTGCTCAGGGCCACCGCCGACAACTTGGGGAAAAACGCCTGTTGTCCCAAATAGAGCAGGAAGATGACAACCACCACCAGCGCCGTGGCCGGCGCTACGATCGCCTCAGCATGCTCTGGCCGCGACACGACCGTCAGGTGCATTTGCGCGGGACCATCGCCCAGGTTCCGCACATAAAGTTTCTCCACATGACCTTCTGGAAAGGGGCTTACCGTTTGTGCGGTCTTGGTCCACTGAAACTCTTCGCCCGCCACGACGTCGAACGCCGGTGTCGTTCGTCCGGCATGAGGATGCCCCGCCACTTCCAAGTTTTGATTGCTTTGGATGCGAATCTCTCGAACTTCACGCGTATGAAATGAGACTTCGACTTCTTGCTCTTCGACCGGCGTGGGCAAGGCGACGTTTAGATTCGGCGCCGAGGGAGGCGCAATCTCATAGGTTCGGACCTCGGTCCCCACCACGGGATACCGCACCAATGAATCGAGAATCTCCTCCGCTTCGGCCACAAAGATCCAGCCGGTTAGGCCAAACACGGCCATAAGGGCGGTAGCCACAAAAATCAGCCACATCGGCCCATCTTGAATGGCCGCGGGGACCGCCACCGCCGCACGTCGCGACACCAAAAATAGCAGCCCCCACAACACCAGCAGCACGGCAAGTCCTATAGCTGCGCCAAGGCCCACGATCCATAAGGGCGTCAGCCACACGTTCATCCACGCCGGACCAAGCCCAAGAAGATAAATTCCGCCCATAAGTGGGTCAAATCGACAATGAAGTGCAGGGAATGATTGAAGAGACTCCAAGTTGATCTTACGATAGCCCAAACCCTCGGCGGCTGCTAGCAGTTGGCCTATCAAAGTTGCTACGCTTGGACTTACGTCGCAGTTCGACCTCCCAATTGGATGAATACAAACTGGCAGAATCCCGCTTGGAAACGTAGTTCATGGCATCCCCCCCATCGTCACCATCGCTACTCGAAATGCAGGGCGTCAGCAAACGGTTTGGCGCGACGCAAGCCCTGCGCGACGTTTCGCTTTCCGTCGCCGCCGGTCGCGTGATGGCTCTCATCGGCGAAAACGGCGCTGGCAAGAGCACCCTCATGAAGATTTTGAGTGGGGCTCTGCGTCCCGATGAAGGAACGATGCTGCTTGCCGGTCGCCCCTACGCCCCCGCAGGTCCAAGCGACGCGCGGCGCCACGGGGTTTCGATGATTTACCAAGAGCTCAACCTGGCTCTGGATCTAACCGTCGAAGACAACATTCTGTTGGGCGTCGAACAGCATTTCGCTGGTTGGCTGCGTCGACAGGCACAGCGACGCTTGGTGCGTGAAGCGCTCGACCGCTTGGGCCACCCCGATTTACGCCCAGAAACGCCGGTGCATCGGCTTTCCGTCGGAGCCCAACAGTTAGTTGAGATTGCTCGGGCTTTGGTGCTGGAATCACGGTTGATTGTGTTTGACGAGCCTACCAGTTCGCTGACCGAGCGTGACGTGCAGCATCTCTTCACCGCAATTCGCGAACTCAAAGCGTCGGGGGTAGGGGTCATTTACATCAGTCACTTCTTGGAGGAAGTCCGCGAGATATGCGACGACTACACGGTGCTGCGCGACGGCCAAACAGCCGGCGCTGGCCGAGTAGCGGATATCCGCGATGAGCAAATTGTATCGCTCATGGTCGGCCGAACCGTGGCCGAGTTGTTCCCCACGATCCCGCACACGCCGGGCGATGTGCTGTTAAAGGTTGAGAAACTTTTGGGACGACGGTATCCGCGCGACGTTTCTTTAGAGGTGCGGCGTGGTGAAATCCTTGGCATCGCCGGTCTGGTGGGCGCAGGACGCACGGAGCTTTTGCGGTCGATCTTCGGGCTAGAGCCAGTGCGTGATGGCCACGTTCGGGTAGCGGGAATCACATCGCGGTCGACGCCGACGGCGCGGATGGGCTTGGGGCTGGGATTCGTATCGGAAGATCGCAAGGGCGAAGGGCTCGCGCAAAGCCGCTCGATCGCCGACAATCTCACCTACAGCCGACTCAAGCCGTACAGCGTTGGCGGCTGGCTGCGTCTTGGCCGACGGCGGGCCGCTGTCAATCAATGGATGCAGCGTATGCAAATCAAGGCGAACAGTCCCGAGCAGCCCGTGGCGGCGCTTTCGGGCGGCAATCAGCAAAAGGTGGCCCTAGCGCGCGTGCTTCATCAAGAGGCCGATGTGCTCTTGCTGGATGAACCGACGCGCGGGATTGACGTCGGCGCCAAAGCCGAAATCTATCGTTTGATCGGCGAGCTGGCCGCTGCGGGTAAAGCAATCATCTTCATCAGTTCGTATTTGCCAGAACTTCTCGCCGTTTGTGACCGCGTCGGCGTGATGAACCGCGGCCGGCTACGTGCGATTCGCCCCACCGCCGAATGGACAGAAGAAGAGATCATGGCTGCCGCAATCGCGATGGATTGATCCCACCGACGAAACTCGCCATAACGATTCCCACTGTTCTCGCATGATTGATTCGAATATCAAAGATCGCCTCTTGGCAGAACCGACATCGCCGCGTTTCTCGCGCACATGGGAGTATCTTCGGACCGTATTCGGTTCGTTGCTCGCGCTCGTCTTCGTCGTGGCGTTGTTTACCGTAGCCGACGCGATGTTAGCTGACGGCACGTTCGCCACTGCGCGTAATCTTCGCACGGTCGCAGTCCAGACGTGCGTTGTGGCGGTTGGTGCGCTCGGCATGACGTTGATCATCATCTCGGGAGGCATCGACCTCTCGGCTGGCACGGCGCTCTCGCTCGCGGCCACGGTGCTCGCCTGGGGATTACGCGAGGATGTCGCCTTCCGGCTAACGCATGGCGACAACTTCATCACGGCGTCGACCAAACTGGAACGGGCTTACCAGACGCTCTCCGCGGCCGAGAACGCCAGCGACACGGTCAAAGCGGAGCACGCACGAGCCGAGGTCGAACAACGGCGTGAAAAGCTTCACGCTATTCTCACCGCTAAGCGGGCCGAGGCACAATGGAGCGTTGAACACGCAACGGATGAGAAACAGCGTCAACGTTGGGCCCGTAGTCTCGCCGCGTTGGACCAGAAAATCGCACGACTAGCCGACGAAAGCGTACCCTTTCGGTCGGACCGAGCTTGGGAATCAGGCGTCTACAATTCACGTTGGTCGGCCGTTACGGCTGTTGCGCTTGGCGTAGGCTCAGGAATGGCCGCTGGATTCCTGAACGGGCTGCTTATCAGCTCGCTGCGCGTTGCGCCGTTCATTGTGGCTTTGGGCGCCATGACCATTTATTTAGGGCTGGGGAACTTGCTTTCAGGAAGCGTTCCGATTCGGCCAAGCATGGAATACCACGTTCCCGATTGGCTGGCCCGAATTACCCGGAACACCCCCGATGCACTCTATGCCGGCTTTCCCTACGGGGTTTGGCTGGCGTTGGGCCTGGCTCTGGTGCTGGCGATTGTGCTCCGCTATCACGTGTTGGGTCGACGCGTCTTCGCACTCGGGTCGAATGAGGCCACGGCCCGCCTATGCGGCGTAAATGTAGCGGCGTACAAAGTGGCCGTTTATACTTTGGCCGGCCTGTTTATTGGCATCGCAGGAGTGTACCAGTTTTCGCGGCTAACGGTTGGCAACCCGCAATCGGGCTTAGGCCTCGAATTGCGGATTATTGCCGCTGTGGTCATCGGCGGTGGAAGCCTGAACGGTGGTCGAGGAACGGTTATCGGCACCTTGACGGGCGCCGCCATAATGGCGGTGATCGCCAGTGGTTGCACCCAGCTTGGAGTTGAGAATCCGGTCCAGGATATTCTCTTGGGGGCCATCATCGTTGGCGCCGTAACCTTGGACCACGCCCGTCAACGCCGCTGGAGCAGTGACTCCTGACGTTAGGAAACCAGCCGCCAAGACCGCTGTACTGTCCGCGGCGGGGTATCGCCCACGGCAACTCCAACCACTGGCGTTTCGATCCGGCTCATTGTCCGTCCTACATTTGATGAAGCGACCGCCTGTTCCTCTTTGCATTTGGCGATCTGGCATGTTGCAATCTATGCACCGGTTCATTGCGATCTTCCTTGCATCCGTCACAATCGTCGCCGCCAGCGCCATCGCCGCGCCTCCAAGCACACGCCCGGTTGAGGGCCTACGCGATCACACGCCGGCCGTTCATGCCTTGATCAACGCCCGCATTGTGACGGCGCCGGGCCGCTCTCTTGAGAACGGAGTGCTGGTCATCCGTAACGGAGTGATCGAGGCCGTTGGCGCCAAAATAGAGATTCCGGCCGACGCTCGCGTGTGGGACCTGAACGGCAAAGTACTCTACCCGGGGCTGATCGATGCTTTTACCGAAGTAGCGCTTGACGCATCGCTGACGAAGAACGGCTCACCTCATTGGAACGACCTAATCACTCCTCAATTGCAGGTCGCCCGTCATATTTCGGGAAATACCGAGTTAGACAAAACCTTGCGCAGCCAAGGCATTACCCTGCGGCTAGTAGCTCCCGCACGGGGCGTGCTTAAAGGCGTTAGCGCGGTCGTGACCACGGCCGATGTCGCCTCGCCTCAGATTGTCAATCCGAGTGTGGCGTTACATGCCGAGTTGACCGTTCCACCGGGCCGCGATCGCAAGTCGTACCCCAATTCCCCCATGGGCGCAGTGGCGCTCGCCCGGCAGACCATGTACGACGCGCGCTGGTATCGCGACGCATGGACAGCACACCGAGGCAATCCCGCAACGCCGCGCCCTGAACGGAATGATGCACTGGAAGCATTAGCGCCGTTCGTGTTTGATAACGGACTGGTCATTATCGAAGCGAACGACGAACAATATTTCCTCCGTGCTGACCGATTCGCTCGCGAGTTCGGCCTGAACTTGGCCGTGTGTGGTTCGGGGCATGAATACCGCCGCCTCAAGGCGATTGTCGATACCGGCCGTCCGGTGCTGGTTCCCCTGAACTTTCCCCAACCGCCCAACGTAAGCACACCCGAAGCGGCCCTGAGGGTAACGCTCGAAGAGCTGATGCATTGGGACATTGCCCCTGAGAACCCAGCGCGTCTGGAAAAGGCGGGTGTTCGCATCGCGCTCACGAGCCACCGCCTCTCGGATAAAGCAAAGTTCCTTGAAGCTGTTCGCCGTGCGGTCCGACGTGGGTTGGACAAGGATGCCGCCTTGCGGGCGCTCACGTCGACTCCTGCCGAATTGTTGGGGGTGGCCGATCGCGCCGGTTCGTTAGAGCCAGGCAAAGCAGCCCACGTGGTCGTAACCGACGGCAATCTGTTTGACGACGAAACTCAGGTGCTCGAAGTATGGATCGACGGTCAGCGCCACGAAATCAAGTCGGCCCCGCAGTTCGATGTACGCGGTGTGTGGCGAGTGACGTTTGAAGGAGCAAGCGCTCCGCCAACGTGGGAGATTCGCATTACTGGCGAACCAGCCAAACTCTCTGGCGTCGTGGTCGTCAAAACAGACAACCAAGAAGACGGCAAGGAAAATAATGACAATCCGGCCGCCGAGCCGAACGAAACGAAGATCAAACAACTCGACCTGCGCGATGCACGTATCGCAGCGGCCTTCCCCGGCGACGCTTTCGGAAAAAAAGGAGTCGCACGACTGTCCGCGGTTGTATCCATTCCTCAGGAGGGCGAAGCAACGTGGCTCGGCGCCATTGCATGGCCCGATGGAGCCACGAGCGAAATCTCGGCCGTGCGAACCGAAGAATTCCAAGACCCCAAGGAAAAGAAGGACTCTTCCGCCAAATCGTCCCAAGATAAGCCGGCGTCATTCGCCGTAAACTTCCCGCTTGGCGCCTTCGGTCGCGAAGCGCCTCCCGATCAACCCGATGCAGTCGTGTTTCAGAACGCGACCGTCTGGACCTGCAGCGAGGCGGGCATTCTGGAAAATGCATCCGTGCTCATCGGTAAGGGTAAAATCCTTGCGGTAGGCCAAGATATCAAGATTCCCCGCGGCGCCGTGGTGATCGACGCGCAAGGCAAACATATCACGCCTGGCATTATTGATTGCCACTCCCACATGGCGACCGATGGCGGGATCAACGAATCGACCCAAGCAATCACCGCGGAGGTGCGCATCGGCGACTTCATCGACGCGACCGACATTTCCATCTATCGCCAGTTGGCCGGCGGAGTCACCGCCGCCAATATCTTGCACGGTTCGGCCAACCCCATTGGCGGTCAGAACCAGGTGATCAAGCTCCGCTGGGGAGCGCTCCCCGAGGAGTTGAAAATGGCCGGCGCCCCACCGGGTATCAAATTCGCGTTGGGCGAGAACGTCAAACAAAGTAATTGGGGCGACGACTACCGCACGCGCTACCCTCAGTCGCGCATGGGCGTTGAACAAATCATGCGTGACGCTATTCTCGCAGGCCGCCATTACCGCCATGAGCACGCCAAATGGCGAGAAACGCACCAGGCGTTGCCGCCGCGCGTGGATTTGGAATTAGAGGCGTTGGCCGAAGTGGCGGAAAACATCCGCTGGATTCATTGCCACAGTTACCGCCAAGACGAAATCCTAGCGTTGCTTCGCACCTTGGAGGAGTTCAACATTCGCATCGGCACGTTGCAGCACGTACTGGAAGGTTACAAGGTGGCTGACGCTATGGCTCGCCATGGGGCGATGGGCTCTGCCTTCTCCGACTGGTGGGCTTATAAGTTTGAAGTCTACGACGCGGTACCATTCGCCGGCGCTTTAATGCACCGCGCTGGCGTGGTCGTTTCGTTCAACTCCGATGATGCCGAACTCGCCCGACGCCTCAACCAAGAAGCGGCCAAAGCGGTCAAGTATGGCGGCGTTCCCCCCGAAGAAGCCCTCAAGTTCGTCACGCTCAATCCCGCCAAACAGTTGCGGATTGATCGGCGCGTCGGCTCATTAACTCGGGGCAAGGACGCTGACCTGGTCGTGTGGAGCGGTTCGCCGCTTTCCAATTACTCGGTGTGCGAACAAACGTGGATCGACGGCCGCAAGTACTTCGACCGTGCCGAAGACCTCGCTCTGCGCCAGCGTCAGGAAGAGATGCGAGCCGTCCTGGTGCAAAAAGCACTCGCATCCAATGAGGCGCCCGCCGAGGCCAAGAAGGCCCCGGAAGACGATCAGCTCCTTTACCGTCATCAGTGGCCGCGCATTGACATCTACTGCGGCGCCCAAAACCGCGACGGCCGCAGCCCGTGATGGCGCATCGTCGTCCCGACGCTTGATGGTTCACGTGCGGTTCGACACTCGTTTGCCCCCAATCAAATACCATGCGATATTCGATCATCCTCCTGTTCACCGCAACGGCGATCTTCGGCTTTACGAGCATCGCCCGTTCACATCCTGAAATTCCAGGACGCGAGCCCCTCGGCCCGGTTGCCTTGGTTGGCGCTACGATCCATCCCGTTTCTGGCCCGACCATTGAAAATGGTGTTTTGCTGTTCGACAAGGGGCAAATCCTAGCGGTCGGCCAAGACATTGAGATTCCGGAAAACGCCGAGCGGATCGTGCTGGAAGGTAAGCACGTTTACCCTGGTCTGTTTGACGCCTTGAGCGATATCGGCCTTGTGGAAATTAACGCGATCCGCGCCACCCGAGATCAGGCCGAAGTCGGATCGATAAATCCCAATGTGCGTTCGTGGGTCGCCGTGAATCCCGACAGCGAGTTGATCCCCGTCGCCCGCAGCAATGGCGTGCTGCTGGCGCTCACCGCGCCGGTCGGCGGGACACTCAGCGGCCGGTCGGCCGTCCTGCAGATGGATGGTTGGACCTATGAAGACATGACCTTGCGAGCAGACGTCGCCATGCACGTCATCTGGCCCGCCATGACGCCGGTGAGCAGTTGGAATGTCAAGAAATCAAGCGACGAGCAAACCCGAGCGCGAGACGAAACTTTACGCCGGCTGCGGCAAGCTTTTGCCGACGCCAAGGCGTATCAGAAAGCCCGCTCGACCGATCCCGACCGCCATCCGGTCGATCTGCGGTGGGAAGCGATGATCCCCGTTTATGAACGCAAGATGCCGCTGATCGTCACGGCGAATGAGATTCAACAGATCCAGGCGGCCGTCGCCTTCGCCGACGAACATAATGTTCGCATGATTTTGTACGGCGGCTATGACGCGCCCTACTGCGCTACGCTGCTGAAGAAGCACAACATACCAGTGATCGTAGCCGAGACGCATCGCCTGCCGCTGCGGCGTTCCGACGCGTACGACGCCCCCTTTACCGTGCCCGAACGTCTGCGTCAGGCGGGAGTCAAATTCTGCATCTCGGGCGCAGGCCGTTTTGGTGCATCGAACGTT
>CAYWIS010000002.1:36722-69749 GCA_964458385.1 uncultured Pirellulaceae bacterium | reverse complement strand
CGCCATGGCGGCCGCTTTCGGCCTGCCGCGCGATGAGGCCCTGAAGGCGATTACGCTCTATCCCGCCCAGATCCTTGGTGTATCCGACCGCGTCGGTTCGCTCGAACCAGGGAAGGACGCTACGTTGTTTATTGCCGACGGCGATCCGCTCGAAGCGCCCACTCATGTCGAAGCAGCCTTCATACAAGGCCGCCCCGTTGATCTTGATGACCGGCACAAGCACTTGTATCGCAAGTATAAGGAGAAACTGGACCGATTAGAGGAGCGCTAATCGGCAGAAAGAGAGCGTATCCGGGAAGCGCGTCGATCCGATAGCGAACGAGCAGATCACAGTAAGCCCGCAATCGGCTGGCTCCCGGTGGCCACGCGCAGCACTTCGTCGGGCAATCCGCGCATGAGGCGGACGGCGCCAACATCGAGCAACGTATGCATGATGGTAGCCAGAAGGTTATCAATAGTGTACGGCTCCGAAAGTGGCGCTCCGCCGTCGGCGGTCGATTGCCCGATGACTTGGCCTCGTCGGATTCCTCCGCCATAAATCATGAGGGGCGCCAGTTCACCCCAATGATCTCGGCCGCCGTTCTTGTTCACCTTAGGCGTGCGGCCCATTTCGCCCGCAACCACCAGCATGATCTTGTCGCTCAGGCCGCGACTTTCTACGTCCTCAATGAAGGCCGACACGGCGTAATCGAGGGGCGGTCCCATATACTCCATTCCCTCTTCGACGCCCGCGTTATTCGCGTCGGCGTGCATATCCCAGACGAAGTTGGTCGTCACGGTCACAAAGCCGCACCCCGCCTCACAGAGTCGCCGGGCCAGCAAAAGCAGTTTGCCGACCGTCATCGCGTTATCCACATAATTATTGTAATTGTTCCAGCGACGACTAATCTGTTCGGGACGCACCAGGGGCGCCGTGTCGTAGCGGGCCACGGTGCGTGGATCCTCTTTGGATAGGTCAAACGCTTTGGCCGCTCCCCCCAAGAGCGTTTCGAACGCCTGCATGCGGAAGCGGTCAATACCTTCCAACTCGCCGGAGGTGTCCAACTCACGCCGAATGCGGTCGAGTGCGGTCAGCAATCGGCGTCGGTCGTCGAGCCGTTCACGGGGCATCGTCAGTTCCAGATTCTTTTGAAACTCGCCCCCAGCGCCGGGCACAAACGGAGCGTAACCCGCGCCCAGTGTGCCGGTCGCCCGAAAATCGCCAAAGCTAAAATTCGGAGGTTTCCGGTCGGGGTCGATGGCCCGCGGAAAGAGCGCCACATTGGTCGGAAGTCCACTGACCGGATGATTTGCGCCGACGATCCGCGCGTAATGGGCGCCGATGTTCGCATTAAAAGTTTGAGGACAAACAATCGGTTTGATGTCGTGATTTCCGTTTCCTGTCGTAAACGAGCGCACCACCGCGAATCGGTCAGCCAGCGCTGCAAGTCGCGGCAACGTCGTTCCGAAGGTCACGCCAGGCAGCTTGGTAGGTATTTCGCCCGTCACGCTCCGTACGCCTGCCGGCGCCGTCATCTTGGGATCGAAAGTTTCAAACTGGCTCGGCCCACCATGGAGGAAAAGAAAGATAACCGACTTTTCAGTCACGCCCAGTCGCTCTGTCGCAGCAGCTTGACTTGCTAACAATTGGGGCAACGTCAAACCACCCAGCGCCAGTCCGCCGATGCGTAGAAACTCCCGACGCCCCCATTTCCCATGAGAATCAACCAGCGTGAGCATCGTGGACCTCCCGTGCGAAGTGCTGCTTCCGACTTTCCCCTGGCCTTGCCCGTATCACTTAAATATCAAAACGAACTAATGGGTTCAAGTATAACACGGCTCCCAAGCGGGTTGGGTCCCAAGATCACCATTCAGTTGTGTATGGCAAGGAGAACCGAACCTTACGATTGCTGCGACAACCAACAGAAATCCGCGGACGGAAACCGGGGCCAAGTCGCCATTAGACCGAAGCACGAAAGGATCTGCCTTCGGCCTAACCGAACCTATTTGTTCCGGGCGATACCCGCGCAATGGCGCACATTTCGAAGTTTAGCGAGGATGTCGTTCGGCTTATCGCTCGGCCGAAACTGGTTGAAATGCGGCATGGTTCGGATCGCCGCCCGACTTGAGATAAGCAAGCAAGTCGAGAACTTCATCATGTGTTAGCACATCGATGAGCCCGCTCGGCATTGGCGAAATGTTGGCCGGATGCGTCTCTTCAATCGCGCTGCGGGGAACGGTTACGGTCGCTTGGGAGAGCGGATCCGTTTCGACGACAATTCGCGTCGCGTCGACCAGCACCGGTCGGCCAACGACGACTTTGCCATTGTCGAGCACGTAAGCCGTATCACGATACTTGGGGTCGATCTCTTGCGACGGAGTCAGGATCGACTCCAACAACTTCCGCTCATCAAAGCGGCCTCCTACGTTCGTTAGATCGGGTCCTATGCTAGCGCCCTCGTCGCCCAGGCGATGACATTTTAGACACGAAGCCGACGCCAGCGCTGCCCGCGCCGAAGCAACCGAGCGACCACGCAGCGGAGCCTGCAAAGCACTCGCAAAATCGTCCAAGGTCCAGTTGCGCACCAATGGCCGCGTGGCGCCGGCGCTCGCCTCGGCAAGCGGCTGCTCCAGCGCCGCCAGCTCCGACGCCAACGTCGTACGCTCTTCGGCGCTTAATGCTGTGACAAAGTCGTTCTTCATTTGCCCTAAGGCGGTTGGAAGCAAGCGACCGCCGCGAAACGTGCGTGACGTTTGCAACCAGGCGATGTAGCGACGCCGCCCCTCCAACGTCCACCCTTCGCGAGCATGCAAAAGAGCCTGGGCGTAATGAATTTGGTCTTCTTGCGACGGCGCCGCTTCCAGCAAGTCCAGGGTGACGTTCACCGCTTGGGGTTCATTCAGGTAAATCAACAGTTCACAGAGTTCGTGATTGGCCGTGGTTTGCGCGTGGGGAAAAATCGCCGCCAAGCGTTTTCGCAAGGGGGCTTCTTGCCCATCCAGCGGCCGTCCCTGCCGAATGAAGGAAAGCGCACACGCCCGCAGGGCCGTTAGCAGCGTCTCCTTCTCCATTTGTTCCCAAGGCAAACTCTCCAACGCGGCAAGAAGCGCCGGTTGATCCCCTGGTCTACCGACGCGAGCTAACGCCAGTAGCGCTGTAGCAGCAGCCAACGGCTGCGTTTCCTGCACGGCGCGCTGACGCCAATGCTCCAAATCTTGGCGTTCTATCGCCAGTCGTGCTGCATACCGTAGCCAGCGGTCTTCGTTCGCCAGGTGCGGCCATGCTTCGGATACGGCCTGCGGAGCGGCTTGCGTATGGTACGTTTCCAACCGGCGCCGCAGCGCCCGAATCTCAGCGGCGCGACGATTGCCCTCCGTAGGCGAGGTGGGCGATTCGGCCACGTCGTTGCCGACATAACGAACCCGGTAGAGCGCCGATTGCGAACCGCGTCCCCCGGTAATGAAGTACAGGGCGCCCTCTGGGCCAAACTCCAAGTCGCACACATTCAAGGGCGCGCCTTGAATAAAGACTTCATACTCACAGGTATAACTTGCGCCTGCCGGATGTACCGTCGCCAGTAAGATGCGGCCGTTCTGCCAGTCGCCCAAGAACAACCCGTTCTTGTACTTTGCGGGAAGGCGACCGCGGTAACCAAACAGAACTCCCGTAGGTGAGCCCAGCCCCGTGTCGAGAGTTGTTGGTAGGCTATCCGCGTAGTGCACGGGCCATTTGCCCGTTCCCCACCGCCAACCGTATTCGCCCGCCGAAACCACATGATTAACTCGGGTTGGACGATACCAAGGCAGGCCCACGTCCCATTCCATGTCGGCGTCGTAGGTGAACATTTCCCCGTCAATGTTGAATGCCATATCGACGGGATTGCGCAGCCCACCAGCCAGCACTTCCCAACGTTCGCCGTTGGCGTCAAAGCGGACAATGTAGCCCACGCGGTTGTCGTGCCCGGCATCGTGAGGATTCGGCAAGAGCCAATCGTTACGAGGCTCCCGATAGGGTGAGTTCGGCGCCATCCCTTCCGGGAAAGAAACATCGTTGCCCGTTACCAGGTAAATCATGCCATCGGGCCCAAGCACCATTTGATTGGCGCCGTGCCCGTAGCGACTGCGGTAGTCGAGCTGTTTGAGTAACTTCGCCTCGTCATACCGGTCGTCGCCGTCGGTGTCGCGAAGCCGATAAATGGCATTACTGTCGGTCGCCGAAACGTAAAGCGAGTTATGCGCGTAGAGCACGCCACGGCAATGTCGAAGCGTGTTTCCAAGCGTATCGATCGGTTCGACTCGAATCTTGGCCGGTTCATCGGCGAGCATTAAACGCATGAGGCCCGCGTCGTCGCGTCCCACAATAATCCGACCTTTTTCGTCGAACGTCATACTGATCCATGAGCCTTCACCCGGCTGCGCGAGACGCAACATTTCGACCTCAAAGCCAGCCGGAACTTGCGGCAAGCTTTCAGCTTCCACGGCGAACGCTCCGCCCGCAATCGAGAGCGAAAGCAGCAAAGACAGAACGAAAGCCGAGAGCAGCAAACGATGCAAACGCATGGCAGTCAAAACGCAGAAATGAGATCCGTATGCTTGTTACAGCCCGGCGAAGCTACCCGGTCGTGCGGGCGAAAACGAGGCGCGCGGTTAGGGACACGCGCTCAAATACTCACCGTAGAATCAACGGGTTTCGCCTGGCGCCACGTGCCCTGTACGGATAGAGCGTAGCACCCGACAACCGCAACGGAAAGAACAAAACCCTGCTTCCACGCCAATCGGACCGAGACGCATTGGCAGATTGGTTGTGGCGGGTGAAAGGGCGCATCCCACTGCGCTTGGCTGAAATATTCACTGCTCCCGGGGCTCTACCCACTCTGGCCGCAATAGCTGCGTGCTAGAAATTCGCGGCTCACGTTTGTTCTGACACGAGGGTTTAAGCGAACAATCCACGATTTCGCGCAACACCCCGGAGCCATACCACCACCAGCGCCGACTTCCATCGCGAGTCGGCGCTCGGGACCATTTTGGCTCAAGCGGGGTTACGCCAGGATGTCGTGAACCACCTTGCCATGCACATCGGTCAGGCGGAAGTCGCGGCCTTGGAAACGATACGTCAGCCGTTCATGGTTGATGCCCAAGCAATGCAGAATGGTGGCGTTGAGGTCGTGAATATGCACGGGCTTGTCAATCACGTTATAGCTGAAGTCGTCCGTTTCTCCGTACACCAGCCCCGCCTTGATGCCGCCTCCCGCGAGCCACATGGCGAAGTTGCGGGGGTGATGGTCGCGGCCGTAGTTATCTTTTGTGAGTGTGCCCTGACTATACACGGTGCGGCCGAACTCACCGCCCCAAACAACCAACGTATCATCAAGCAATCCGCGCTGCTTTAGATCCTTAATGAGAGCGGCCGTTGGTTGATCCATGGCCTTGGAGAGTTGGGGAATTTGCTTCGGCAAGTTGCCGTGGTGATCCCAACCGCGGAGAAATACCTGGGTAAAACGGACGCCGCGCTCCGCCAGCCGCCGCGCGAGCAAGCAGTTGTAGGCGTACGTTCCGGGGTCAGTGACCTCAGGACCGTACATTTCCAGGATTTCCTTGGGTTCGTCGGAAATGTCGGTCAACTCGGGCACCGAGGTTTGCATCCGAAACGCCATTTCGTATTGCGCGATGCGGGCTTGAATTTCCGGATCGCCTTTGACATCAAAGCGTTTCTGGTTTAACTCGGCCAGCCCGTCCAGCATTCGCCGGCGCGTTTGCGCATCGACGCCCGGTGGGTTCGACAGGTACAGCACCGGGTCACCCGACGAACGCAGCGCCACGCCTTGGTGTCGGGTGGGCAAGAATCCCGAACCCCAAAGGCGCGAGAAAAGGGCTTGCGATTGCGAACCACTAGCCAACCGCGAATGCAAAACAACAAACGCCGGCAAGTCCTGATTGGGGCTGCCAATGCCATAGGACAGCCAGGCTCCCATGCTGGGGCGCCCGGGAAGCTCGCTCCCCGTCTGAATAAACGTGATGGCCGGGTCGTGGTTGATTGCTTCGGTGTTAACCGACTTGATGATGGTTATGTCGTCCACGATCTCCGCCGTGTGCGGCAACAGCTCGCTTAGCCAGGCTCCCGACTGGCCGTATTGCTTGAACTTGAATTTCGAAGGCGCAACCGGGAACCGAGCCTGCCCTGAGGTCATTGTCGTAATGCGCTGCCCCATGCGGACGGAATCGGGCAGATCCTTATCGAAGTATCCCGACAGTTGCGGCTTGTAATCGAACAGGTCAAGTTGCGAGGGCGCATCGGCCATAAAAAGCCAGATAACGCGTTTCGCTGTTGGCCGATGATGAAACGCCGGCAACGCCCCTAGTGGCTTGTCACCATCCGGCGGAACCGCCGCCGACTCGCCCGCGAACAGTTGTGGATTCAACACCGACGCGAGCGCCGCCGTGCCCAAGCCGGCCGCACATCGCCCAAAGAAGTAACGTCGCGTTTCGCGCTGAATATACTCGCGGAGAGGTGACATGGCAGATTGCGGAGGTGAAATGAGGAATCTCGGACTCAACAACGCCGTATGCCGAAGGCGACGAGTCGCCCTCGGCTTGGGACCTACTCTTTGGTCACCGTTTCGTCGAGGTTCAAGATCAGGTTAGCGGTCATGGTCATCGCGGCATGGACGGGCGCCTCAAGAGATGTATCGCGGGCCGATTCTCCCACCGAGAGCAACTTGACAGCCTCATCCGTCTGCGTCTGGTAGTGGGCCAAGTGGGCCTCATAATGCTTTTGTAAGACTTCCAGCTCATCGGAGGCGGGTTGTCGAGCGGTAGCCAAGCGGAAACCATACGCTATTTGTTCATCGGACGATTTGCCATTGCGTAGCATGCGCTCGGCTAATCGCCGGGCGGCCTCCACATACTGCTCGTCGTTCATCAGCACCAGCGCCTGCATCGGTGTATTCGTCCGAGCACGGCGGGCCACGCACGTTTCGCGCGAGGGGGCGTCAAAAGCCATGAGCGACGGCGGCGGCGACGTGCGTTTCCAGAACGTATAAACGCTGCGTCGGTAAAGCGCCTCACCGCTATCGCGTTTGAACTCGCGCGTATTGCTTCCCACAAAACCAACCGCCTCCCACAAGCCCGGCGGCTGATACGGCTTGACGCTCTTACCGCCGATCTCTTCAACTAACAATCCGCTGGCGAATAGGGCCGAGTCGCGCACCACTTCCGCGTCGAGGCGGAAACGTGGTCCGCGGGCCAGAAGGATGTTTTCGGGATCTCGCTGCAAGTGTTCCGGCGTTACGTCCGACGACTGCCGGTAGGTCGCCGACATGACGATCAATTTCTGCAGTCGCTTTACATCCCAACCGCTTTCCATAAAGTCGACCGCCAACCAATCCAGCAGCTTCGGGTGCGAAGGCCATTCGCCTTGCGATCCGAAGTCCTCGGCCGTCTTAACAATGCCTCGGCCGAAATACTGCTGCCAGAAACGATTGACCGCTACACGGGCCGTTAATGGATGCTGAGGATCGACAAGCCACCGTGCTAACCCCAAACGGTTACGGGGAGCGTCAGCCGGCAGCGGTGGAAAGATGGAAGGCACATCGGCGGTCACCTTCTCTCCTGGTTTGTCGTACTGCCCGCGGATAAGGACATGGGTATCACGTGGCTTCGGAAGATCGGCCATCACCAAGCTAACCGGGATCGAGTCCTCAACCGCCTTTCGCTCGGCTTCCTTAGCCGCGATCTGCTGGTGCAGCGGCTCGAAGACAGCCTTCGTCTTGGGATAAACGTTTTCGAGAAAGTAGTCGCGGATAAGCTTCTTCTGTTCGTCCGTACGTTGCACAGGATCGACCTTGATGGCGTCGCGCACCGGCTGGGGCGTGCTCGACTGAGACTGCGCCTTTTCATACGCCTCCCACTGCACGAGCGACTCGAATGACCGACCGTCCTGCGGTGTGCGCGTTACTACGCCGGCCTTGTCCCAATAGACGGTGCCGCCAAACTGCGTAAATGCCCAGCCGTTGAGCGTACTTCCCGGCTTGAGCCCGACGTGCTCCGCAGCAACTTCCAACCGTGTCCATTCGCCAAGCGGGGGAAGAGCCCCCATGGGACGATGGTTCACACCATCGCCGCTGCCAAACGGAATGGCGTCTTCGCCCCAGAACGCACGATGTTCCCATGTACCGTCGTTAAATTGAAGCATGACGGTTTTGGGGGGATCTTGCGGATCGAGGTAAACATAGGCGAACAACTTGTCGCCTTCGCCAATCTTGAGCCCGGGATTGGCGCCGGTAAAGAAATGCTGACTAAGGGCCGGGGCCGAACGTCGCGTCGACTTTTCGCCGCTATAGACGGGGTGGTCGGGTTTGCTCACGAACTCCCACGGCGAGTTCCCCTGGAGCTGCGCTCCCTTGGGTGCGGCATCATCGATCCACACGTATTCGTAAGGCTCGTCGACGGGCTGCGTTTCAGCCTCGGGCGGATCGACGTACTCAATCTTCGCCAACTCGTCGGCGATCTGCTTTCGCAATTGAGCGAGTTGCGAGTCCAACTCTTGAATGCGCGCCGTCTGCTCGGGCGAGGGCGCCTTAACGATCGGAGGAGGCGCCAGTTGGTTGCCGTCCATCGCCGCATCGGCCGCCGCATTGAAAAAGGCATAGAGCTGATAAAACTCTTTCTGCGAAATGGGGTCAAACTTGTGGTCATGGCAGACAGCGCAGCCCAGTGTCAACCCCATGAATACCGTCGCCATTGTTTCGGTGCGATCGACCGCGTACCGCACCAGCACTTCCTCGTTAATCGAACCGCCCTCGCTGGTGGTCACATTGCAGCGATTGAACCCCGTGGCGATCCGCTGGTCCAACGTCGGATCGGGGAGTAAATCGCCCGCCAACTGTTCGATTGCAAACTCATCGTAAGGCTTGTTCTTGTTGAACGCATCAATCACCCATTCCCGGTACTTCCACAGAGCGCGTTCATTGTCCAGATGCAATCCATGGGTGTCACCATACCGGGCCAGGTCCAACCAATAGCGCGCCATATGCTCGCCATAGCGCGACGACGAAAGAAGCCGATCGACAACTTTCTCATATGCGTTTGGTGAATTGTCGGCCAGAAAATCGTCGATTTCAGCCGGTGTGGGCGGAAGGCCGGTCAGATCCAACGTCACCCGACGCAAAAGCGTGATCTTATCGGCCGGGGGCGAAAGGCTCAAACCTTCCTGCTCCAACCGCGCTGCGATGAAATAGTCAATCGGATTGACGAGGCGCGAGGCGTCTTTGACCTGGGGAAGCTCCGGGCGGTCAGGCGTTACGAACGACCAATGCTCCTTCCAAGGAGCGCCTTCGGCGATCCACCGTTTAAGCAATTCAATTTCGGTCGGCGACAGGCTCTTACCCGATTCAATAGGGGGCATCCGCATGCTGTCGTCAGTGGTTTCAATCCGGGCCACGAGCGCGCTAGCCTTAACATCGCCTGGCACAATGGCCCTCTCGCCCGATTCCAATTCGGCGAATGCGTCTTCTCGGCTATCAAGCCGCAACCCCGCTTGGCGTTCAGCGGCGTCGGGGCCGTGGCATTGATAGCAGTTATTGGAAAGCAGCGGGCGAATGTCTCGATTGAAATCGATCGGCTTGTCTTCTCCCCGAACCGCGGATGGAAGAAGGCCGACAAGCGCGCAAAGGGCGGCGACCAGCGCCAAGCGGGAAGGAGTCATGGCGAGAAGTGGGTAAGAGGTAAGATCAACGCAGGCTGATTATAAGCCACTTCACGCAAAAATTGGAAGCATTCTGTCAAATTTCCTTCGGATGGAACGCCGAACCCAGCAGAGTTGGGGGCACGATCAAACCAGCCAGAGCCAGCGTGCTCTGGCCACAAATAGGTTTTCGGCGCAGCGCACTGAGAAGTGAACCGCACGCAAGGTGCGGTTCAAGAAATCCCGCTTTCCACAGAGAAGCTGGGGGCCGAAGGAATATTAAAACAGACTAAAGGCCACTACGCTTGAGCAGCCGCCTGTTTAATGGCTTTGACTCGCTGTGACAACCGCGACTTGTAACGACTGGCCGTATTGCGGTGAATAATGCCCTTGGCGGCCGCTTGATCCAACTTCTTGGTAGCGAGACGCAGTTCCGCCTCGGCCCGCGTCGTGTCATTTGCTGCAACGGCGGCGCGTACTTTCTTAATCTGGGTGCGCAGCGCCGAGCGAGCGGCGCGATTGCGCAAGCGGCGACGTTCTTGTTGACGGAGGCGTTTCTTCGCACTCGAGGAAGTCGGCATGGGCAGTCAAGACTCCTTAGATTCGTTCAAAATCGGTCTTCCAAACTAGCTACTATCGCGAATTTTTCGAACTTTGTCCAGTCGGTCCGAAACGTCTTTGTTATGGGGATCACGACCGAGCAATTCCTGAAAATAGGCTTCGGCTTGTTCGAGCCGATTCAGGCCGGTGGCCAAAACTCCGGCCCGGTATAACGCCCGGTTACCCATTTGTCGGTCTTCGTCGCCAGACTCTTTGATCGCCCGTTCGTAACACAGCATTGCCTCTGGAAATCGCCGGAGGTATTGCAACGTTTCGCCCAGTTCGACCAACGCAGCAGCCGGCTTCGGGTCCTTCTCGACGAGCTTGCGGAAACAATCGGCGGCCTCTTCCCAATTTTTCGCAACTTTGAGACGTAAGCCGAACTCAAACAACAGGCCGCCGTCGTGCGGGTAGCGATCCACGCGCCGTCGGTAGTACTCCAGTTCGATCCGGTTAAGTTCGTACTTCAACTCGGTCGTGAGTCGCCAGGCCTCGGCCGTGTTTTGCACTACCGCCCGTTGTTCAGCCACGGCGACGCGGCGCGCCGCACGTTCCACCTGTAAGTCTTCCAGCCGTTCCAAGAGCGACAGGTGTTGTCCTGCCGCCGCCAAACCTTGCTGAAGTAACCGTTCAGCCTGGTCAAACTTTTCTTCGTCGACCAATAGATCAGCGAGTCGGACATAGCCAGCAGCGTCGGTCGGATCCTCCGTCAACGCCTTTTCCAGTGACTGGCGACGTTCGTCGTTTCTCTTTCGACGAGCTTCCCCATCCTCTACGATGGAGCTTCGCCCTATATCGCCCGATATGTTGTTTGATGTGCGACTACACGCCAGCGTCTTTGGCGTTGTGATGTGTTCGGCCGACCGATCTTGGTAATTGCTGGCTCTCTCAACAGTGTGTTCGGCAATCCGCTTTGCAGCTTCTTCCTTGTCGCTCGCCGTGCCGAATTCTTCAGCCTGCCGCCAGCAGTCGATTGCATGCTCAAATTGCCCTAACTTAGCGAACGCCTCTGCACAGTGACGGTTCAACGCGGGATCTTGGGGGTAAGCGTCTAATGCGTTCTTTAGGTAACGCAGTTCCGCTTCGTGAAAGTGGTGGGCCGCACACGCTTGGGCAAGGGACCGTAAGATCGAGACGTCCCACGGATTGGATCGTAGCACCGCAGGGCCAAGACTCAGAACCTTGCGCCAGTCCTCCCGGGCGGCTGCCCGTTTAAGCGCAGCACGGGCCACACTAAAAACCGCCAGCCATTTCCCCTTCTTACTGCCGTGATACTTGCGATCAAGATTTTCCAGCAACGCCTCAACGTAAACGTGGTTGCCGGGATCGCCGCCTACGCATACCGCAAATAGAGCGTGGGCTTCATCGTAATTCGGGTTTTTGACGTCTGTGGAAAGTCTACGGCCGCGCTCGTAGTAGGTCTGCAGGCGTTGGCGTTGGGTAGGCGAGACACGAGGCCCAAGTGGGGGCATGGCCGATAGAGGACTGAATCTGTCGAGGCGGTCATTCGCCGCTAGGCGCATCGCCAATGAGTGGAAAGAAAACGCCGACGATGTTTGCTGGCGTCTTGAAGTCGCTTCAAGGATTTGGCAAATGGAGCCAGTCTCTCCTTATAATGGAGGGCAACCCGATGTCAATCCATACCTTTCCAAGTGGTGATTCTTATAACCCCAAACGGGAGCAATGATAGTTCGCACGATCCTCGAACGCGAAAGTGGCGGCACAACCCCTGACGATTGCGGCTACTACATTGGGACCATGGGAGTGGCCGCCCTGGACCAGTACCTCCACGGCTCGGAAGTCCCGTTGCTTGGCGACTACATGTGCCCAGACATTACGACACTCGAACGCGCTTTAGACTTAGACCTTGACTTACCACACCCCGCCGACGCGTCGGTACTTGAAGAGCGGCTAATGCAACTTCGGCAACGCCCCCTCTGGCACGATCCCCGCGATGGTTTGCGAACTATCGAGGAACTCCTAGCAAGGCTCCCCATTGGGGAACGGCACGAAGGGGTGCGAAGCGACCTGGAATGCTACCGCCAATGGCTTCAGGAAACAGCAGCGGCGAACGACCGTTTTCGCCTGAATGTGGTCACTCATGAGTAGCGGACAGATGCTTGGATTCTGATGCAAGCACTGCTAGCACTATACGATGCTTGCACAACATATAGACGAGTTTCGCAAGGGTTTACGCAAGATGTAGTAAACCCTTGCGTGAGAAAATCAGAGCGGTAAACTCCGCTCAATCTTGGTGACGGCCGACGCCTTCACCATTTTTCTGTTTTCCTAGGAGGCTTTTTCGATAGGGACATCGCTCCAGCGTCGCGTCCAGGATGGCGCCCACGACGCGGAGAACTACGGCTTGGGAAGAAAACCGTCACGGACGACCAGTTCGACACACCTTGAATCACCTCTCTTGACTCCTGGTTTCCCCTTCCAACCCGCTGGCTCTTCGCGCGCATGCTCCTCCCGCCGACCTGCGCTCGAGCGGTTTGAAGCCTCCCCGGCCAGACAAGGCCGGAATCACCATTGCCGTCTGAAAGGGACCGTCAGATGCAAAACAAACCGCTGATTGGACTGAATGTGGAATACCGCCCCGCGAAGAAGGAAGACCCCGCGTACGTCTTCTTAGCGGCCGGCTACTTCGACGCCATCCAACGCGCCGGAGGAATTCCCGTGATCGTGCCCCCGCTGAACAGCGAGGATGATGTGAATCGGGTGCTCGATCAGTTGGACGGCTTTGTGCTTGTAGGAGGCCCCGACCTCGATCCTCACCGCGACGGCTACATGCGTCATCCCACGGTCCGTTGTATGGACCCGCGCCGCGAGACGTTCGATCGCATGTTGTGCCGTCTGATTTCCGAGCGTCGCCTGCCGGTGATGGGCATTGGCGTGGGCATGCAACTGCTGAATATCACCGAGGGAGGCAACCTCTTCCTTCACATTCCCGAGGATCTGCCGCATGCGCTGCCGCACCGCGATCCCCAAGACCCGGCGCATCGGCACGGCTTGGAAGTTGTTCCCGGTTCGCTTATGGAGCGGGTTTATGGCGACGGCGAAATTCGCGTCAACAGCTTTCACCACATGGCAATCGACGAAGTGGCGCCAGGTTTTGAAGTGACGGCCCGCTGCCCCGATGGCGTGATAGAAGCAATCGAAAGCATCCGGCCCGACTGGTTCGCCCTGGGTGTCCAATTCCATCCGGAAGCCCCCAGCGCGTCGGCGCTCGATATGCGTATTTTCGAAGAGTTTATCGATGGCGTCATCACGGGCGCCACTGCTGACTCGCGCGTAGCCGCGTAGCTCCGACGACGTATAACATCCGCCTCCTGCGGCGAAATTCTAGCTCCGCACAGCCCCCAAGAGCGTTCCCGCACGCCTTGGGGGCGTTTTGTTTAGAGACGAGGTGAAGTTTCCCTGTGGCTTCCTCTCAAGGTTTTCCCTAAGTCATTTCAAATCGTAAGTCATACCAAATCGTTGCGTCGTTTCGTTTTCTCCAGTTCGCCCGGCGGTAAGTCCCCATTCCAATTTGCCTTGTTTTCCGGCGCAGAAATTGGAAGTCAGCCGCACGAGCTGCCCTCATTTGGTGTACAGGGAATTAAGTTAGCGAAACGTCACCGCTTCGGTAGCACGTCAACCATCTTTTGATGCTCGTTGCGATCCTTCCGCCTGTTCGTGTCGTAGAGCAGGAGCGTCACACTCAACCGATGTGAACCGTGGTGGCGAAGAGTCAGGTCGTTCCACCACGCCGGAAATCCTACTCGCTAGGTTGGTCATTGTGTCGACGTAGGCCGATTCTTCGTAACCGACTTGCCGGAAAACGGTGTGGGTGGGGTCCGTATCGCGCGAGGCTCGTCAAATGGAGATACCCGGTGCGCCGGCACCAGCCGTTATCCCCGTGAAAATCGTCAAGCTCCATAGCGACGACAACGCGCCGGGTACTTTCCCTAAGAATGGATCAACGGGCGCGCCGAGAAAGTCCTTGAACGCGTCCAGGTCGCTCAGGTACCGCATGACGGGGCTTCTTTCTCGAGGGATCAATAACGTCGCGTGGGGCGCCGTCGTATTGTTCGCCCTGACGCAGTCAGGTTCGGGGTCCGCGCTGGCCCAGCGAACAACACCTAATCATCTGGAGCGGCTCAATGCGTTGTTGGAAGGACGCGTGCTCGATCTGACCCATAACCACGGACAAGACAATCGTCGTTACTCGACGATCCTGTGCCAACCGCGCGACCTGTATATCTATCTTCCCCCCGGATACACGCCTACGCGGGCGTATCCCTTCGTGCTCTGGTTGCACGGCGCTTTCGGGGATGAGCACGCGTTTCTGGATCAAGCGCAGCTTCAGTTTCTCGATGAGGCGATTCGTTCGGGCTGCCTTCCACCGATGATTGTGGTCTGCCCCGACGGAACCTACGGCGGCGAAAACAGCCTCTCAGCCGAACATTCGTTGTATCTCAACGGCAAAGGCGGGCGGGTGCAGGACCATCTTCTGTACGAAGTCATTCCCTTCGTAGCCGCAAACTTCTCGATCTTGCCTCACCGCGAGGCGCACGCGGTGATCGGCATTTCGGCGGGCGGAGCCGGAGCGTTAAACTTGGCGTTAAAGTATCCGGCGTACTTTGGCGCTGCGGCGACCATTGCCGGCGCGGTCAATCTGCGGTACGACAACACGCAAGGCGATTTCTTAGCGGATTTTCATCCAGCCACGTATCGCTGGAAGACGCGTTACGATCCCGACGAAGTTGTAGCGCGTTATCTGGGCGGCTTGGTTTCGATTCGCGCTTCACGATTTGTTGAGCCAGTGTTTGGCAACGGTCCCGACGTAGTAAGCCGCATCATTCGGGAGAATCCCGCTGACCTGCTTTTCCAGTACCCGTTGCCCGTCGAAACGCCGATTCTCTTAACCTATGGCGGGCGCGATCAATTCAATATGGACGCCCTAGGGGCGTCATTTGTGTGGCTCGCCGCCAATCAAGGCATTTCCGTGCAAGTAATCTATGATCCTGACGGAGACCACTCGGGCGATTACTTTAATCGCGCCGAGCGCCAAGTGCTGATATGGCTCGGGAGACAATTATCACGCGTTCCCCCGTGAAAATACGGCGAGCTTCTTGCGGCAGGGGTCGCCCTCATGTCACATTCCCACCTGGTAAGTGATGAATGCGGCCACATACGCCAGCGTGGTCATATAGACAAAGGTAAAAGCCGGCCAACGCCATGAGTTGGTTTCACGTTTCATTACCGCCAACGTGGCCGCACACTGAGCACAGAGTGCGAAAAAGACCATAAGGGAAAGCGCCACGGGCACGTTAAACACGGGGCGGCTAGACCCTTCCCAGGTCGCGGTGCGGAGCGTGTCTCGAAGCGTTTCGGAGTCTTCGGTCGCTTCATCCTCGCCCAGTTTGTAAATGACACCCAAGGTAGCGATGACCACTTCCCGAGCAGGAAACGAAGCGATCACCGCGCAACCAATCCGCCAGTCCCACCCGAGGGGACGCACCACCGGCTCAATCCAGTGCCCGGCCTGGCCAAGATAACTTGTACGCACATACTCGCTTTCGATCTCAGTTTCGACTTCCTCAAGCTGCGTTTGCAAAAGTTCCTTGTCGACGTCGCCGTTTGGCGATGACTCAGCCTGGGCGAGAGCCGTTTCAATTTGCTCACGACGCTGCAGTAGTTCCTGATTGATGTTTGCCGGATTATGAGGGAAGTACGCTGCGGCCCATACGATAATTGCGACGGCAAGGATCAAGGTTCCCGCGCGTCGCACAAAGGCCCAACCGCGGTCAAGCATGCGGTACAACACCACCCCCGGCGAGGGCCACTTGTACGTTGGCAACTCCATGACAAAGGGTGGCGTCGGACCTCGGAGGATTGTTCGCTTGAGCGTCAGAGCAACGCAAACGGCCGTGACGATACCCAACATATACATGGCGAAAAGGGTCAACCCTTGCAGGCCGATCAGTCCTCCCAAGTACGTCGTCGACGGGATGAACGCAGCGATCAGCAGCGTATACACGGGCATCCGCGCGCTGCAACTCATTAGCGGCGCAATGAGCATGGTCGTCAGGCGGTCGCGTGGGTTCTCAATCACGCGAGTCGCCATAATGCCGGGAATCGCGCAGGCGAAGGAGGACAGCAACGGAATAAACGATTTGCCGCTCAACCCGATTCGCGACATCAATTTGTCCATCAAGTACGCGGCCCGGGCCATGTAACCGCAGTCTTCCAGCACGGCGATGAAGAAGAACAACGTGAAAATCTGGGGCAGGAAGACGAGTACGCCGCCCACGCCCCCAATCACGCCATTGACCAAAAGCGACTGCAAGGCGCCTTCGGCCAGTGTTGCCGTCACCAGCCCCGACAGCCAGGCGTTGATCGTATCGATAAGCCACGACGCCGGCTCGGCCACATAGAATACCGCCTGGAACATGAGGACCATCAGCGCAATGAACACCAACGAGCCCCAGATTTTGTGCGTCAGGATACGGTCGATGCGGTCGCTCCACGTGACCTTGCGCTCGCCGGACTGCGACACCACTCCTTCTAAGATTTGACCGACCCAGCGATAACGCGCCATCGCTTCGACTGCCGGCGCAGGGCAGCCGGCGTCCGCCAAGCGTGCCCGGGCCGCGGCCAAACGCTCGGCCAAGCCGTCGCGATGCAAGGAAGGCAGTTTCGCTTTGTCGAGGTACCCCCCGACATCCAACAAAAGTCGCTCCACCAGGTATCGCGGCGGTCCCGCCTCGCCGTTGGTCAAGAAGCTTTGAAGATCGGCGAGTTCTTTCTGAAATGGCTCAGGAAATGGGCTGGAAACCACGGGTGGAGCGTCGTCAACAGCTCGATTAAGCGCTTGCTTGAGCTCCACCAGCCCTCGCCGACGATTGGCCTGAATTTCCACGACGGGAATTGGCAACTGTTGGCGAAGCCGATCAACGTCGATCGTCAGCCCCTTTTCCCGCGCAATGTCGATCATATTGAGCGCCAGCACCACCGGACGCCCTAGCTCGAGCACTTGGCTCACCAGGTACAAGTTGCGTTGCAAATTACTGGCGTCAACAATGCACAAGACCGCGTCCGGCTGTTCCATGTCATCCCGCCGGCCGAGCAGGACATCGACCGCGATCATCTCGTCGGGACTGCGCGGCGCAAGACTGTAAGTGCCAGGCAAGTCAACCAGCACAAACTCGCGGCCCGCCTCCGTCATGCGGCCAATCTTCTTCTCGACCGTGACGCCAGGATAATTTCCCGTGCGCTGACGGACGCCGGAAAGCGCGTTGAATAGTGTTGATTTTCCGGTATTCGGGTTGCCAATGAGCGCCACCGTAACAGTGCGGCGCGCGGTGGTGATAGACATGCAAACGAGGCGGGCAAAAGGTGGGGATCCAACGCCGCCGGAGGCGCTGGCGGCGTCTACGTTCGTTATAACCGAGGTCGCGTCTCCTACCGACTCTTAAACCTGCACGCGTCGGGCTTCCGACTTGCGCAAGCTCAGGCGATAACCGCGAACCTCTAATTCCACAGGATCGCCGAGCAAGGCGGCGCCGATGACTTTCACTTCTACGCCTGGGGTCAATCCCATTTCTAGCAGGCGCACGGCCACGTCATCGTATCCTTCAACCTCGCGAACCGTCGCGGTTTGTCCAATGGGCACGTCCGCGAGCGTCGTCATACGTTCTCTCCTAACCGCACCAAAATTCGGAACCCTTCGCTGTCGCGAAAACACAATTTGTGCCCTTCGAGCCGGATGATGCAGGGGGTTCCTGATTGCACAATTTCAAGTCGCGCGCCTTCGCGCAGTCCCATTTCCTCCAGGCGATGGACGTCTTCCGCCTGCCCGAGAAGCTGGGCCACATGCGCCGTCTGCCCTGCGGGAGCCAAACAAAGGGGAATCCAGTCGTGTACGGTCGCCATGGAGATCCAAGGGAGTTGGTGAGAACGAGTCTCATTAAAGCCGGCGAACTTGATGATACGCCCCCTGCGCCTTTTTGACAACCTGCGCAAGCGACTTGTGGCTTACTGCGTGTCGTGGTAATCCTTGGAGCATGCCGCCATCTCGCAAATCCAAGCCTTCCCAAGAGAAAACTTGCGAACGACGCCCTGGACTCAACCATCTTGGGTTGGGAATCACAACAGCGCTGGCAGTTGCCACCCCACTGATCCCCTCAGAAGCAGTAGCAGAAACGGGTGCAGGGCTGTTTCTGATCATGCTCTGGCTGTTGCTCTTGCTCGGCTGGGCCGCAGCTGGGTTGCTACGAGGTCAACTCGCGATCCGGGCTGATGGGGTTCTGGCAGCGATCGTGGTGTTTGCTGCCTTAGTCGCAACAAGCGGATGGATTATGGCTTGGAACGGCAACCCGCGGGCGACAATCAATTCGGTTTGGCAATGGATTGCCTTTGCCGTGATCTTCTTCCTTGCCCGCCAGTGGATCGTCTTGCCGGTCACCCAACGAGCGTTCTGCGCGGTCATGGTCGGATTGGCGGTCGCTCTGAGCGGACTGGGGTACTACCAATTCTTCGTATCGATGCCCGAAACCCGCGCCAGATATAGTGAAGACCCGGTCGGCACAATGCAGCAAGCCAATGTGGGCGATCCCAACGATCCGCAAATTGCCGAGTTGTTCCGAAACCGGGTAATGAGTATCGAACCAATCGCCACCTTTGCCCTTACCAACTCGTTTGCCGCGTTTCTTACTCCCTGGCTGGTGCTTTGCGCGGGGATCGCCGTCAGCACAGCGTGGCGCAGGGAGCCACATGCTTGGCGGTCAATGGTTGGGCCATCGCTAGCGCTCGTCCTGATTGGCGGCTGTTTCTTCCTTACGAAGAGTCGTGCGTCGTGGGCCGCCGCCGTATGCGGATGTGCGTTGCTTATGTACTACGGCCGGCGAGGTGCAGAACCATTTTCCTGGCGACTTCCGGTGGCCGTGGCGTTGGGCGTCGTCCTGTTGCTGTTGGGTGCGGTCATGGTCGGAGGGCTGGACGCCGAAGTCCTCAGCGAAGCGCCCAAGTCATTGGTTTATCGCTTCGAGTACTGGCAAGCGACCGCCGCGATGATTCGCGACTATCCGCTGTGGGGTGTGGGTGTGGGAAATTTTCAGGACTACTACACCGCTTATAAGTTGCCCCAGGCAAGTGAAACCGTTGCCGACCCCCATAACTTTCTCCTCGAAATTTGGGCCACGAGCGGAACACTCGCTTTACTTGCATTTCTCGCAATCGGATTGGCGGCCGCCCGGAAGCTGCGCACTGCCGCAATTCTGCCGATTGAGTCAACTCCTACACCGACCGCACTCGATGAGCCCCCTTCACCCCATGAAACCGCAGCCCGAACTGCCGTCTACCTTGGAGCTGCGGTGGGCGCATTGATCGCCTACCCGATCGGCTTGGCTGCCCAGTTTCTTCCCGACCTAACGTTCCTTGCCGTGGGTTTGCCGCTTGGTGCGGTAAGTGTTTATTTGTTGGACTCCTGGGTGCGACGTGGAGAATTGTCGCTCCAGGTTCTTGTCGTAGCGATCGCCGTCTTCCTGATCAACTTACTAGCGGCTGGGGGGATCGGATTTGCGGCGGTCGCGACCTCACTCTGGTTGCTTTTGGCGCTGATGCTCAACCGCCAGAACCTTCGTCAACACGTGTTTTTTTTGCGTCCGTCAGTACGCGGAGTTGTTTGTGTTGCAGCCGTGGGATTGATTGCCGCATGTTACATGACGGCCTATCGTCCAACCCTGCAAGGAACGGCCTTGGCGAGCGAAGCTGCAGCAGCGGCCGTTCTGGGACGCAGCAAGGAAGCCGTGAACTTGTGCCAGGCGGCAGCGCAGGCCGATCCGCTGTCGCCCGAACCTTGGAAGCAACTGGCGTTGTTGGCTCTCGAGCCTTGGTTAGCGGGCGACGCCTCCGCTTCGCTCGAATTTGAACAGGCCGCACATGAAGCACTCCGGCGTGACGGCCGTTCTTTCGCGCTCTGGAAAACGATCGGCGATTGGCGTATGGAGGCGTATCGAGTCGGGTCCGAACCGGTGGAACTCCAGAAAGCCCTCGCGGCCTATGAGAAAGCCGTGACGCTTTATCCCAATAACGCCCGACTACGCGCCGAATGGGCTTGGAATTTGTCGGTCGCAGGAGACGCAAAACGAGCAGCAGCGGAAGCCGACCGGGCTTTGCGTTTGGATCAGTCTCACGCGCATAAGAACCAGAAACTTGCGAACTTTGTCGCACCGACCGGCGCCGAAGCAGACAATCTTGAACATCTGGCGAAAAAACTGCGTAAACTGGAAAGAACTGGTTCCTCGCTCGCGCCGTAAGTGCGCGTTGGTTTTACTCCATTGCTCCGTTAGTAGTCATGCGAACAGCAATTTTGACGATTGGGGCTGTCGTGTGTGGGCTAGCCATCGGCGCTGGCATGGCGTGGTCTGAGTTCGCGGGCGAGGAATCGCGCATACCCGGGTCGGGGCCGCCGCCCACCCATACGCCGCAAGACGCCTTCAACGCTACAACCGGTGAGGGCATTCCTCGAGTTGTCGTCGAAGGTGGTGAAATGCGCGATGGACGTATCGTGCATAACTTCGGTGCGATCGAGTTCGGCGAGACGGGACGGCACACCTTTATTTTTAAGAACGAAGGTACAGCCCCCCTCGTGTTGAAAAAGGGGCATTTCAGTTGCAAATGCACCTTGGCCGATTTGGCCGAGGAACCCATTCCCCCAGGTGGCTCAGCCGAGATTCTCTTGGAGTGGACCCCCAAATCGTATACCGACTTGTTCTCCCACGGCGGTGACATTCACACCAATGACCCCGCTCGACCGACGGTACATCTGGCGGTCGAAGGGGCTGTTGTGCAGACAATCCGACCGGTTCCTACAGATTTCGCCTTCGGGTCGATTTCCTCATCGTCATCGGCAGCTGCCACGATGACGATCTTCAACTACCGAAGTGACAAGTTGAATGTTGAGAAGTACGAATTCGAGTCGCCCGAAATCGCCCAGTTTTATGAGGTTAACGTCCGTCCTCTGACCGCTGATGAAATTGCGGCTGAAAAAGGGGCAAAATCGGGGGTAGAAGTCACGCTTACCGCCAAATCTGGATTGCCTTTAGGGCCAATAAACCAGAGAATCCGCCTCTCGCTCGATCAGCCCACGCCTCATGAAATTGAGGCGGCAATACGAGGCGCCGTCGTCGGCGATATCTCGTTCATTGCCCCAGGGTTCAACACGGACAAAGGCGTCCTACGACTGGGGGCCGTTCGCAGCAGCGACGGCGCCGAGCGGACCGTGCACGTGATGGTCAAGGGACCACATCGTCACGAAATCCAACTCACCGTAGGACGCATTTGGCCCGAGGGCGTATTGGAGGCGAAGCTCGGGGAGCCGCGTGAGATTAATGACGGAGCGGTCATCATGGTTCCGCTTCAGGTTCGCGTGAAACCCGGTTCACGTCCTGCCGATCACCTGGGGGTTAAACCTGAGGATTTGGGGGTGATTGAGCTTGAAACGACCCATCCGGAAACGAAGAAGGCGGTACTTTATGTGAGCTTCCTTGTGGAAGACTCGAATTGAGACACGCCGGTTGCTTCAGGGATGAAAGCGCCATGAGTTTTAAGATTTCGTTGACGCGAAACGCGGCGATTGTTGTCATATTGCTGGGCGCTGCGTTGGCGGTCGCGGTCGGTTGCCCGATGGCGTCCAACACGCCCGAAACTCGCAATTCGTCGCAAAAGGAGCAAGCGACCTCCTCGTCCGACAACGCTCCGCAAGAGGCAGCCTCGCAGGCGCCCCCCCCCAGTCTTGAAGCAACTCCGGTAGGCTCGGAAACTCGCTCGTCGTCTTCAGAGGACAAGGTGATGGCCGCATCGGGAACTCCCTCGGAGCCACCAGCCGTCTCTCCCCCCTTGGTTTCCGAGACTCCTCTGACCGTCGCCGAAACTCGCCCCTCGCTCGAAGCCATGTTCTCCGATTGGCCGGAGCCGGCATTTGTACTTTTCATCACCGGCCGCCAACACGGGTACATCGAACCTTGCGGTTGTGCTGGACTCGCCAACCAGAAAGGCGGCTTGGCCCGCCGCCATACGCTCTACGAGCGATTAAAGGACAAGGGCTGGCGCGTCATTCCCGTCGATGCGGGTAACCAGGTGCGTCGCTATGGACGGCAGGCGGAAATCAAGTTTCAAGTGACCGCCGAAGGCCTGAAAAAGATGGAGTATCAGGCTGTCGCATTGGGCCCGGACGACCTGCGTCTATCGGGAGGCGAACTACTCGCCATCATGACCGACTCGGGCGACTACGAAAGCCCGTTTCTTTGCGCTAATGCGAGTCTCTACGGCTTAACCAAATCGCACCGTATCTTGGAAGCCGCGGGAAAAAAGATTGGTATTACGGCGGTCTTGGGCGCCGAGCGGCTCAAGAAACTACAAAGCGACGAAATCGAAAAAACTTCGCCCGAGGAAGGGCTGCAAAAGGTTTTGCCGTCGTTGGACGAAGCAGGTTGTAATCTGCGCGTGCTCTTGGCCAATACCGAGTATGAAGAGGCCAAGACGCTTGCCGAAAAATTTCCTCAGTTTGACGTCGTAATTGCGGCGGCCGGCGCCGGCGACCCTGCCCCCACCCCCGAGGCGATCGGCTCAACGCAACTGATTCTGGTCGGCGAGAAGAGCATGTTTGCTGGAGTGCTCGGCGTTTTCGACGATCCCCAACAACGCTTTCGTTATCAGCGTGTAGGGCTCGATGCGCAACTGGAAGATTCCGCTTTCATGCTCAAGTTGCTCGCAACGTACCAAGATACACTCAAATCGGAAGGTTTAGAGGGGTTGGGTCTTCGTCCTGTGCCGCATCCGAGCGGGCGTGAGTTTGTTGGATCGGTCACCTGTGGAGAATGCCATACTCACGCTTACGAGGTCTGGCAAAACAGCCCCCACCACCATGCGACCGAAACGCTTGTCCATCCCAGCGAGCGCATGGAAATTCCGCGGCACCACGATCCGGAGTGCCTAAGCTGCCATGTCACGGGCTGGGATCCGCAGGGCTACTTTCCGTACAAATCGGGCTATTTTGATTTAGAGCAGTCCAAACATCTCCACGGCAACGGTTGTGAAAACTGCCACGGTCCGGGTTCACGCCACGTCGCCGCCGAAATGGGTGAGTTAGACTTGGACGAAGCAGCGAAGCGGATGCTTCGCGAGGAGATGCGTTTGCCCCTAGCCCAGGCTGAGAAAAAGTGCTTGGAATGCCATGACTTGGACAATGACCCCGACTTCCAAAAGGAAGGAGCGTTCGCCGAGTACTGGGAGAAGATCAAACATTACGGGAAAGATTAAGTACCCGCTCCTGGTCGACGACGAACTCCCCCAAGCCTTGTCGGGAATTGCATTCTGGCGGTCGTGTTCGGCCTGGGCTTCTGTTTGGTCAATCGGCCGCCAAGGGGAATTTAACGTGCGCTGCCCGACGCTGCCGCGCGGGTAATGGCCATAAGAGGGTGAATCTCTATTCGACGAGCAGCGGGGCGTATCAGTGTCTCTTGGACAAGTGCGTCTTCGGCCGCCGAGTGAGCGGGTCATAAGGTATGGCGCCGCAGCAGGCATATTTGCTTCGCAACATTGAAACGCTCGGCGCTACGGTGGTGCAGCAGGAATTTCAGGGACGCGTTCCGATTTCAGGCCAATGGCCCCCCAATGACGAACCTGCTGGTTCATTCCTATACCGTCATCGAGTTTGAGTATCCCTGTCCTAGGCGACCAACGTACTGGCGCACAACGCGCCACGTTCCCCGAAATTGCTCCTCCAGTTCGCTCACGAAGGTCGGATTGGTCGTCCACGAATAGCTCAAGACCCAGCAATTGCCTTTGCTGGCGTCGATACGCCGCGCCCATCGTGACTAATCAATGCGGTTCTGCAGAATGCGAGTCGCTTGTAAGTCTCGTGATCGATAGCGGGAAAATTGTTGTTTGCCCCGTTCCGCAACGATACACTCACGAAGCATCTATGCTCTGCCGGTTCGACACCGCGCAGTGCATTGACGGTTGAAAACGCAATACCCTCAACCATACCGGCATACAGCAACCAACCCAGCGCCGTAGAGTCCACGCGCCAGCTTGGAGGGAACTCCTATGGGCCTTGCGATTTCGCGTTCCTCGCTTACAGCGTTCCTGGCCATTTTCGCGCTCATTCCCCCGAATCTACGGGCCGACGATCATCCCGAAGCTTGGATCATGGCGATGCGCGAGGTCCATCAACGGTTCACCGGCCAGCCGGGCACGTTTGCCCAATTCGGCGATTCCATTACCGTGAGCATGGCGTTCTGGGCGCCACTTTCGCAGGAACCCAAGGGCCTTTCTCCAGAATTGGCCACCGATAGGCGGCTCGTTAAAGAGTATCAACGGCCCGAGTGTTGGCGAGACTGGAAAGGCCCCGATTTTGGCAGCAACGGTGGTATGACCATTCGTTGGGCAGACGAGCACCTGGCCACCTGGCTCCAAAAGCTTAACCCCGAGGTCGCCGTGGTGATGTTTGGCACAAACGATCTTTCGTATGTGCCAAGCGAAGAATATGAAGCCAAAACCCGCGCCGTAGTCCACAAGTGCTACGAAAATGGGACGATTCCTCTGCTGACAACCATTCCGCCGCGACATGGCCTGGAGGACCGCTCGGCCGAGTTCGCCGAGATTGTGCGTAAGATCGCTCGGGAAATGAAAACGCCGCTTATCGATTATCATGCCGAAATCCTGAGGCGTCGTCCGGACGATTGGAACGGAGCGCTGCCACAGTTTCGCGATGCTCCCGGCGACGAATACAATGTGCCAACGCTTGTGGCCCGCGACGGCGTGCATCCTTCCAACCCGCGCAACTTTCAGGATTACTCCGACCGTAGCCAGAGCCACAACGGCTATGTGTTGCGAAATGCGTTGACGCTCAAGATCTACGCGTCCATCATTCGCAACGTGCTGCGCCCGACATCGCCGTAAGGGGCGTTTGCTGGGGCGAGGATCTTTGTCGGGGGGTATGGCGACCGTGGGGCACGCCTTCTTTTTTAGGGCGAACATTCCAGCTGCTTGCTCATTCAATCTCGGATAGAAACAATAGGCGTATTCGCCGCGGCGTTTTTCGATCGGCCTATCTCTTCAGGGATCACTCGCGATGATCATTGGCATCGACTTGGGCACCACAAACTCGGTGGCGGCGGTCATGCGCGATGGCCAACCGGTGCTGATCCCCAACGCCCTGGGTGAATTTCTCACGCCCTCGGTGGTGGGCGTCGACTTGCAGGGCGACCTCTTGGTGGGGCGTTCGGCCGTCGAACTGCAAGTACTCCCCCCCGAACGGTGCGCCTCGCTTTTCAAACGTTACATGAGGACCGATTGGAACGCCGAATTGGACGGGCAACGTTTCAGTCCCGAGCAACTATCCAGCCTGATCTTGCGTTCGCTTAAGGCCGACGCCGAAGCGTTCCTAGGGCAACCAGTGACGCGCGCCGTGATCACCGTTCCGGCCTATTTCAACGATTTGCAGCGTAAAGCGACGATACGCGCCGGCAAGATCGCTGGGTTGACGGTGGAGCGCATTATCAACGAACCGACGGCCGCCGCCATTGCTTACGGTTTGCACGAGTCGAAAGAAGAGAAAATTGTCGTGGTGTTCGACTTGGGAGGCGGCACGTTCGATGTTTCCGTTGTCGAGTTGTTTGATGGCGCCGTCGAGGTACGTGCATCTTCAGGCGAATGTTGGCTCGGAGGGGAGGATTTCACCAAGACCCTAGCGGCTCGGGTACTTGAATCGCAAGGCTTGATGTTCGAACGAGCCGAACTTGAAGCGCCGGCTCTTGTATCGCGCGTCCTTCAGCAATGTGAACGGGCCAAGCGATTGCTGTCGAAACAGGAGCGGGCCGAGGTCGCCATTCCCGATCGAAACGGAGAGTTTCAAGATGCGTCTCCTAAGCTCGAGGTCACCCGGCAGCAATTCCAGAAGTGGACCGAACATATCTTGGCCCGCATTGAGCTCCCCATTCGGCGCGGCCTGGGCGATGCTCGGCTGAAACGGGCCGATGTGCGCGAAGTGATCCTGGTCGGCGGCGCTACGCGGATGCCCGCGGTTATCGAAGCAGTAACCAAAATTTTCCAGCGACTTCCGCACAGCCGATTGAACCCCGACGAAGTAGTCGCCTTAGGGGCCGCCGTTCAAGCCGGATTGATCGACAAAGAGGAGAGCCTGGACGACATGGTCGTGACGGACGTCTGCCCCTTTACCCTGGGGGTGGAGGTCAGCCGGCGTATTGGCATGGAAGTTCGTAACGGCTACTTCATGCCGGTCATCAACCGCAACACGACCATTCCGGTCAGTCGCGTGGAGCGGGTTTCGACAATGTACGCCAATCAGACGGAAATTAAGGTTAAGGTGTACCAAGGAGAAAGCCGCCGCACCAAGGATAACCTGCTCCTCGGCGAGTTTACGGTCAAAGGCATCCCGCGGGGACCGGCTGGTCAGGAAGTTGACCTCCGTTTGACGTACGATCTGAACGGCGTGTTGGAGGTCGAAGCGACGGTAGTCGAAACGCAAAAGAAGACGAGCATCGTCATTACCAAGCATGCGCATGGGTTGAGCGAAGACCAGATCGCGCAGGCCGTGCAAGAGATGCAGAGGCTCAAAACACACCCGCGCGAGGAAACGGTCAACCGATTCCTCCTCAAGCGGGCCGAACGCGTCTACCGGGAATTGCCGCTATTAGAGCGCGAACGTTTAGCGGACCTAATGGATGGGTTCGAAGCAGCTTTAGAACTGAACGAGTCCGACGAAGTACTGGATCGTTTTCGTCTAGAGTTGGAGATGTTCCTGAACCAGTACGAGGAAGGATATCACGATGACGCCGACGACCCCAGGGATGATTGGTAATCGGCGGCGCAAGATGGACGCCACTTCAAGGCTTTATGTCTCCAACGACCACAACCTCCGAACGTCTTGAGCAGCGTCTAGAATGGGCGCGTAAGCATATGGGCGTTCCTCGCGACGCGTCACTGGCGGAAATACGCGCGCAATTCTTCCGTGTGCTAGAAGAAGAGAACTTTGTTCCCAACGAAACCGTGGCGGATGCATTTCGCACGGTTAGGTGGGACGCCGAGGGGGTATTTGATGATGAGGATCCGCCCGAGTTTATAACTTCCGAGGAACGTGAACTACTTGAGGCCACGGAGGCATTCGCGGCCAAGATGCTCTCGTTTCCCGTTGCACAACGGCGCCAACAGTGGGTTAGCCTGCGTTACCGCGCCGAACACTCGCTGCGGGTACAAACGCGTCTCGCTTCCCTGGCGCCCGGTTTGGATATTGACGCCACAACCGTTGACAGTAGCGGACGCGATATGCGCATGGAGACGCTCGCACATTACGCCATGGAGTTGTTCCCCCTTCGCCCTGTGGCTCGGGCAGCGCGTCGCAACGCGCTCTTGCAGACGCTACTACAGGACGACATCAAACCATGGCGCAAGGCGGCGAAAACGCTCAAGGTGCGCCACCCGCAAATTGCGACTTTGGCGCCCGAATTTATTGATCAAGTAGCTAAATGGGGACAACCGCAGCGTGTTCCTCAGACGGCGACAATCAGTCGTACCGAAGCGAACTCCCGCGGCCGATTGTGGGCCTTGGCGGCGGTGTGCATCTTACTTTCAATCCTTGTTCGAATTTCCTTCCGTTTCGACCGTTCCTCGCCACCGGCTCCATCGTCCCAGGTCAATAGAGAACAAATCCCAGACGAAATTTATTTGCCAACGGCTCCGCTTCCGGTTGAACCGCGTCGGATTGCGCCTCCTTGGGAGAGCGGCCAAGACGACAATACAGCAACTGAAATCACGACGCCTCGTTCGGCTAGCCAAAACGCACAGGATATTCTTCAACGTCACCGTGAGCAAATGGAGCGCATTCGTCAGGAGCACGAAGCACGCATGCAGCAAATTCGCGAACGGGCTCGGAGTCTCCGAGAAGCGCCGCCCGGTTGGCGTGATCCAAGTAGCGAGCCTGATGGTGCGGCATCCCCGGGTTTGCCGCCAATTTCAGCACCACCGCCATCCCCGCCACTCGGTCCACCACCTTCCGAACGGGGAGGTTGAGACCGTGTCGGGACGTAACCTTCCGGACGACGTATCGCTTTGGCCGACCAATCCTTACGAGTTGCTGGGTGTATCCCCCCACAACGATGCCCGCGTTGCGCGCCGAGCTTATTTGGGTCTTGTACGCCGCTTCAAACCAGAACATGCGCCCGAGCAGTTCAAGCGCATCCGCGAAGCGTACGAATTCGTCGAAAAGCAGATCCAGGCTCGCGAGTTATACCAGAGCGCATGGAATGCTGACGACGCCGAAGAGAACCATGACGATTGGACTTTCCCCCACCAGACAAGCCAGGAAGACGATCCGCCATATGTCGCTGAAGTAGCTGATCGAGATTTGGAAGGCGGGGCGCCGGCTCCGCGCGGGCAACCATTGCTCGCTCCCGATGCCGAATCCCGATGCACTACCATTTGGAACGATTTAGAACAAGGCTGCGATCTTGCCGACGCCTATGCGCGTCTTGTGCGTATTCACCAAGAACGGGGTGGAAGTGGTGAAGCTTGTTTGCGTCTTTACTGGCTGACGTTTGCGGCGCCCGAAGTCGATCCGGATCGAGGCCCGGCCTATTGGCTGACCGAAGGATTGCGCGTCAGCCGATTGGAAGGTCGGCTGCGCGAACTCTATCGACGTGAACTGAATTCCCACCCCCATGAAGCCGCCAACGAGCGCTGCACCGCACTCTTACGACTTGACGTTCCCTTGGGCCCCCTTGTCGATCTTACCGAGTGGCGGTGGCGCGCCCTTGGCCGCATCGGTCGTTGGGACATGGTTCTAACCGACCTTGCCGAGCTGCGCCCACGCATTGTGTTCGACGAGGAGGAAGCCTGGGGGCGGTTGTTACTGGTGGCTATCGATCAACTGGCCTGGAGCGAATCGCCGAAAGCCCAGCAGGCGGCGGACGCGTGCCGGCGCGAGTTGGGGCAGATGAGCCACCTCCATAGTACGTTCGACCGAGAGTGGGACCGCTTGGACCTACTGTGGGATGTAGCCGCAGGCTGGAGGCGGCTGCGCATGAATCTTTTAATCCCGCGCCATTGGACCGACCTACTGCCCCTATCGTGGACGCGCGAGTACCATCGCATCCGACCCAAATTGGTATTGGTGCTGCGTGATATCGCCCACGATCCTTTCCGAGCCTTGGATGTAATGGACGAGATGGCGCGTCACAGCGCCGCCGCCGTCGCCCAATTGGGCTTTACCATCGAGGCGTACCGTTACGCAGAAGAGCGGTATGAATACGATCCCCGCACCGATGATGAGTTGAAAACGCTGGTGCGCAAATTCCTCAATGGGCACGACAACTCGAATTACCGGAGTATCCGCCGTTCGGTGCTCCAGTTCTGTCTGGTGGAAGCGATCGAGCCGCAACGCCTAGCACAATTTGCCGATGCAATCCTTGCTGGTTCGGGCGTCCACGCCAATTGGCAAGACGTGATTGCCGAAGATGGTCCGCTGCGGTTTGTCTATGCAGGCCATCGCGCGTTCTAATAGGCGCGATGGCTGACGCGACGGATTTTTTCCTCTCGCGGCGCAACCAATTCGGCACACTGGTTGCTTCTCTGTCCGACTTGTCGCAAGAGCCGTCATGGGTCGAAGTGAGTCGGCGTCATGTTCGGCTCTGTCTGAAAGGAGAAGCCCCATGTACCTGCGAATCTTGCTGCAGGCAATGGCGAGCCTCGCCCTGCTGGCGGCCACGTACAGTTCACTCCTGGCGCCCCAGCAGTTTCACGGGCATGCCATGTCCACGTCGGATAAGTTCCTGTGCATGTTAATTGCCGGCCAAGAAGTCCTGGTCACCCTAGCGCCGGACGCATCAGTGACCATTGACGGCCAGCCAGCTAACATCCGCGACGTTAAATCCCACCACTATCTGACAATTGTTTGCGACCGCAAGGGCGATACATGGCTGGCGCGCAAGGTAACCGCCACAGTTCAACCGACTTGGCTGCACGCGAACACCGCCTGCGGCCTCGTCTGGTACGAACAGCGGGCCTCAACGGTAGATCTTATGGGCGCCGAGTGACACACGTCATTCAGGACCTCCCTGGTTCGGCATGCGCCGTTCGCTTCAGGAAACGAAGACTCCCGGCTTAGGCCGCAGGCTATGTAGGTGTGGTTTATCCAGAATCTGGAAAGGTGAGGCCAATGGACGCCACGCTTCTCCCCGTTGCTCAATACGCTGCTCGGCGATCGGGCCTAAGCGGTCGGCCGCCAAACGCAGGTAATTGACGGCCTCGGGACGCACGTCCATCAACCGACACACGGTGGCGTCCACCGCGGGTAGGTTGGCTCCGACCAGCACAAGCCCCATCCATTTGGGGCTGCCCATAATCGGACCATCGCCCTCCATACACTCAATGGCGTCAACAACGGCGATCGTACGCGGCAACGAGGCGTTGATGTCGTGCACAGTCTGCGGTATGCCGTTGTGGTGCAGCACGTTCTTCGGCCAGCCGTACCTGATACCGGGAATCACCCCGTAAAGGTTCTTCATAGCGCATGTGACACCCACCCAATGATGCGTCTTCATCTTGGGAAGCGAGACAATCAGGTCAGCCTCGATTACCGACCGAGGAAAGTAGAATCCTGGCAGGTCACAAGCCTTTCCGGCGTTCTTGACCCAGGCGGTTTCCTCGTAATTCAAATCGGCGAACGGAAGTCCGGCGTCCGCAAGCGCCTCGCCGACTCCCGATTCCACCAACGCCATTTCCGTGTCGCGCACATGCCCTGGGCCTTCTCCCACCGTTACGACCGCGCCGGCCCGGCGGAAAACTTCCGCGGTTGCAACGATCATGGCCGGATGGGTCGTCATGTGCGGAGCATTGCGCGTGGGCTCCACAAGGTTTGGCTTGAGTAACACTCGACGACCGCGATACTGAGAAACATCTATGCCCACCGCCGCCAATCCATCGCTTATCACGCGTTCCAGTCGGCTATCGTATCGCTGATTTCGCGCGATAAAGACCGACGCGCGCGGTGCGAACATCTCGCGGACCAAGGGCCATCCGGCCAGTCCAGCACACGCGGCGGCTCCACTGAGGAGTACACGGCGGTCGATTTTCGACTCGCTAGTTCCAGTTTGTGTCGAGAGCGTCATCGTCCAAACCTCACATTATCAGATTGGCGATGGCTGCCCCCCACCGCAGCAGAGGCCCACGCCAGTAAGGCAAGCTTATGGGGCGATTGGTCGGAGCGCAGCGTCCGATCCACCGAATTCTCCAGCCATGACCTAGCGTTCTTCGGAACAGCACGTTGCGCGGCGAGCCCGAGAATCGCCCAGGCTAACGAACAGGTGGTTGTTTGTGCATTGATTGTCCGCGCAAGCCAGCGCACCGAGGCAGTAATCCGGCCGTGGTCGTCGTGTTCACCTGCCAGCGCCCACAACGCGACTCCGGTCGGTTGCACATGGGGGCGAAGTAGTTGGCCAAGGCACAGGGTATTGCCGTAATTGCACCCGCCGCCAGGGAGTTGCCGGTCAATGAGCATCTGAACCGCCTCGCGTGTGCGGGCATGGCCGCTGCGGCCCGCCGATTTAAAAGCCGCAACCGCCAAGGCGGTCGGTTCAATCCATGAATGCGTGCCTGCCGCCCATGGCCAAGCAACGAGCGTCGTATCATGTCCCATTTCCTCGTTTCGAGGCATAGCTTTGCCACGCATCGAAAGCATCCATGCAACCCCACTCCGAACGTTTTCCTCGTACTGTTGGAGCCCGCTGGCGCGCCACGCGAGCACGGCTAGACTCGTTGGCCATTGCGGTTGCGGTTCTCCCTCGCGAACTCCTACACCGCCGTCGTCGCCTTGACACAACACAAGAAAATCCAGAGCAGGAAGAGCGTCATCGCGCCGTCCGTACTTAATTAGCGCCAACGCAGTAATCGCGGTCGGCTCGCTCGCGGGCGATTGCCGCGGGTCGTACCCACAGACCGGGCGTTTGGCCATGCGAGTAAGCAACTCATTCCAGCAATCCATAAAATCCGCAACTCCGGCGCGATGGTCAAAACAAATCAGAGGAACAGAAAAACATAGCTTGCCTTGGCGGTGTGAGCTTGGGTTGCATCCCCGCAATTGTCGCCAATTGCAAGCTATGCTTGCGTGGGGAGCAGTCGCTCTCGCTGCGTACGTACATGTGGGGAATGCCCTTATGACGCCAACGATGGCAAAGCTCGATTTCCCGCCGCGCACCGAGCCTACTTGGACCTTGGTGAGTCAGGCCGGAGGCGCAACATTTGCGCTCAGTCGTTTGCCCGCAATCTTGGGGCGGCGAGCCGGAGTCGACATTTGCATTCCACAGCTGAGCGTTTCCGGGCGGCACGCTGAATTCCTCTCCGATGGCGCCACGCTGCTGGTGCGCGACTTGGGAAGCACCAATGGCACCTACGTAAATGGCCGGCGTATTGAGAAAGTCCAGCCGCTCGCCCACAACGATCTGCTGCACTTCGGCGAAGCAGTATTTCGGATCATTCACCAACCGGGAATCGACTCCGCAACCGTCAATGCGACGCGATGCGCCGTTGGAGTATGCGACCAAGCGTTAGCGCTCGTGCAGTTCGATCGATTACTGAGCCATCGCGCCGTAACGCCTTACTATCAACCCATTGTCACGGCCGAAACCGGAGAAACAGTCGCCTACGAGGTCTTAGGTCGAAGTCCGTTAGTGGGTCTAGCGACCCCCGGGCCAATGTTTCAG
>CAYWIS010000002.1:23867-36712 GCA_964458385.1 uncultured Pirellulaceae bacterium | reverse complement strand
CCGAACTCAGTCAGTTGTTGCGCGTTGAGGGGATTCGCCTCGGTCATGACAAGTCGCCCCACCTTTTTTTGAACACGCACCCGCGCGAACTCGAGGATATGGCGAACTTATGCGCGTCGCTGCGTGAGTTGCGGCGTATGGAGCCTGACCAGCAGTTCACCCTGGAGCTCCACGAATCGGCGGCCGTAGATCGAAGCTCGTTGACAACGCTGCGCACCGCGCTCCAAGATCTGAAAATTGGATTGGCCTATGATGACTTCGGAGCAGGACAAGCTCGTCTGGCCGAACTTGTCGATACCTCGCCCGATTACGTCAAGTTCGACATGCGATTGATCCGCGGTATTCACACTGCCCCCGAAGCGCAGCGCACCATGGTGGCTTCGTTGGTGCGTCTTGTGAATGAGTTAGGCATCTTACCTTTGGCCGAGGGCGTTGAAGCGGCCGAAGAGGCGCAAGTCTGCCGTGAAATGGGATTCAAATTGTTTCAAGGCTACCACTTTGGTCGACCTGCGGCGGCGCCTGTTTATTTCGGCGAATCCGAGAGCCTTGTCACGCCGACCCCAAACGACGCGTCGTGACTTGGCGCGCCATGACCTAACGCCGACGTATTACGTCCCTATGACCACAAGTTCACAGTCACAGGGTACCCTCATAATCGCCTAGGGAAGCAGCGAGAAATGACGCCTCGGTCCGGTTGACCGCGCAATGAGAGACGTCGAGTTCTAAGGCGCCGGATTGCGTGAACACATCAGCCTGAAAAACAAATGCGGAATGAAGGCGAGCGGCGACGAGGCGCACCTCCGCCGCCCAGCTCCATTCCGCACTACCCTTGGCAAAAAGGGCGATTCTAATTCTTCTTTTCTACGCCAAGGCTGCCCAGGCGAGCCGCAATATCGGCGCCGTGTGTATCGGTTTTGACGGCGCGGTCGATGTGCAGAATTTTGCCATCTTTACCAATGTAGAAGGTGACGCGTTGAGCAGCGTTCCGATCAGGAATATAGACACCGTAGGCCTTCGCCGTTTCACACGTAGGATCGCATAAGATCGGATAATCTAAGTCGAGTGACTTGGCGAAATCGGTATTCTTCTCGACCGGGTCGGTGCTCGCCGTGAAGTAGGCCACTTCGTATCCTCGCAGTTTGTCGCCAGCTTCACGCATCGACTTGCATTCCTTGGTGCATCCGCCGGTAAAAGCGCGAGGGAACCAAGCAATCACAACGGCCTGCTTTCCACGAAAGTCCGACAGCTTGTAGGTTTTCCCGTCACTCGCCTTTAGTTCGAAGTCCGGTGCGAGATCGCCTACCTTCGGCGCCTCTTCGGCCAGGCCGATACTCGCGACACACCAAAGACCGAACACACTTGCCATGATCGCGGTGGTAACTAGGGTCTTCATCGGGGATGCTCTCGTGAGGCGTGAACAGAAACCGGACTCAACATCCGTGCCGTTACTCGGCGTAAAACTTGTGGACGGTAACCTGGCGATACGTTTCGCCGGGACGCAATACAGCGCTCGCAAAATTCTTCTGATTCGGCGCATCGGGGAAATGCTGGGTCTCCAGACAAAACGCCTCGTGCTGCTTGGCGCCTCCTTCCGACTCTGCTCCTGTTAAGAAGTTGCCCGTATAGAGCTGCATTCCGGGCTGGGTCGTGTAGACCTCCATCACGCGGCCACTGTCGGGGTCCTTCACACGAGCCGCTAACGCCAGTGCGCCTCCCTGACTCCGGAGGACGTAACAATGATCGTAACCGACGGGATCGCTCTTGATCTTGTCGATGTCTTGTCCAATCGGTTTTGGATTACGGAAATCCAGCGGCGTGCCCGCCACCGACGCCAACTCCCCTGTAGGAATCAAAGCCTCATCGACAGGCACGTACTGGTCGGCGTTAATCATCAGCACGTGGTCCCGGATCGTACCGGTGAAGGCGCCACCCAAATTCCAGTAATTGTGGTTGGTCAGGTTAAGGACGGTCGGCTTATCGGTCGTGGCAGTGAACTCCACCTTTAATTCATTGTCATTGGTCAGCGTGTAGAGGGACGTCACTTGCAAATTGCCCGGGTATCCTTCTTCACCATCGGGGCTAAGATACCGGAAACGTACTCCCACCTCGTTATCATTTCGCACCTCTTCGGCTTGCCAAACCACGCGGTTGAATCCCTTATTGCCTCCGTGGAGGTGATTCGGGCCATTGTTCGTGGCTAAGGTGTACTCGCGCCCATCGAGAGTGAACTTTCCCTTGGCGATGCGATTCGCGAATCGCCCAACCGTAGCGCCGTAGTACGGATGCTGCCCCTCATAACGGCGCACATTCTCGAAACCTAAGTTGATGTTGGCCAATTTGCCTTGGCGGTCGGGTGTTTCCACGGCGACCACCGTGGCGCCGTAATCGGTCAACTTGAGCACTAGCCCGTTTTTGTTTGTGCAGGTGAACAGGTGCGTATCTTCGCCAGACTCAGTCTTTCCAAACGAGGTTTTTTCAATCGCCATCGGGCGGAGACTCCGATTCTTCTGAGACGAGGTTTCATCGGCCCAACCCATTGCCGTCCACGGCAAGATCGCCAGGCCAATCAGCAATACACGAAGTTGCATAAGGTTTCTCCCAGGCGTCGGCAAGCAAGATCGATGTGCGGTTTGCTATTATGAGCGTCCGCCCAACCGATTTCCAGCGTCCCCAGGGTAGGACGACATAGTTGCATTGCTGGGCGCAAAGCGATTATAACCACGCCAGCTTATCGTGCGACACAGCTATGTCACTTTCCTTCGATGGGAACTTCGCTCATGCGAGTCTGCCGCTTCCAACACCAGGGTCGCGTCCACGCTGGCATTTATAGTGACAAGTTCGTGGCTCCGCTTTCGGCCGCCGCGAAGGCGTATGCCGACGCGACTCACGAAACTCTCACGCTGCCCGAGAGCGACGATCTGCTGGACTTGCTCCCACCCGACGGCAAGTTTGCCGCAGCGGCAGAAAAGTTAGCGGGTTGGGTTGAACGCAACGGAGAGGGTGTTCCTGCGTCGGCCCGACTAGCTCATAGCGACGTCAAGCTACTTGTTCCTATTCCGCGTCCGAACAAATTGCTGCTCTTGGCAGGCAATTACGCGGAACATATCAAAGAAGGCGGCGGCGTAGCAGCCGAGAGGGCTGAAACTTTTCCCTATGTGTTCATGAAGCCGCCCACCACCACGCTTACACATCCTGGCGATCCAATCCGAATCCCCTCGGTCTCTCCGAATGCCATTGATTGGGAGGTGGAGTTGGCCGTTGTCATCGGACGCAAGGGAAAGCACATTCCCGAGTCCAAGGCCCTGCAGTATGTAGCCGGCTATACCGTGGTGAACGATATTTCCGACCGAAAGTTCCGGCCCAATCCTGGGCGCAAGGAGCGGCCGAATAACGCCTTCTTTGATTGGCTTCACGGAAAGTGGCACGATAGTTTCTGCCCATGCGGTCCCTGTATCGCGTCGGCCCGCGCCATTCCCGATCCGCAAAGCCTCAAGCTTCAACTTCGGTTGAATGGGGAAGTACGCCAAGATTCGTCAACGAAGTTTCAGATTTTTCCCGTGGCCGCAGTGATTGAGTTCATCTCGAGCTTCGTCACGCTGGAGCCGGGCGACATTATCGCAACAGGTACTCCTGCGGGAGTCGGCAATACTACCGGCACGTACATCAAGCCTGGCGATACACTTGAGGCTTCGATCGAATCGATTGGTATTCTCGTCTCGCCGGTAACGGCCGAAAAGGTGTAACACCAGCTCGTGCCTTGCTGGCGTCTGGCGACGGACAACGGCCCATCGAAGTCTTTCTGCCGTTAGCCGGCGTCCTATTTATTGAATGTCGCTCAAGCGCCGGTCATCGAGCGGTCGCCGATGCAGGTGTCATTAGCGTTGAAGAACCTCACGCCAATTCGCGCGAGATACAGTAACATTCCAAGCAGCGCCCGGAACCGCCGCCTAAGACAACATCACGACAGCTCCCGCCGTGGTAATAAGAAGAAGACGCGCAGTAACAAGCGGAGCGTGAAGAAAGGCGTGGCGCCGAGAAGCGTCCGCTATGAAGATTCCGGAACGGTTATCGCACGGCCAGACGAACCACCCCTGACCGTTCCTTGCCTCAACCCACGGCCCGGCTACGCCGTGCCGCTCTTAACGCGGGTGAACATCAACCGTTCCCTGGTCACTTAGTGGTGATGACCACCCGGTCCGTGTGCATGGCCGTGCTGAATCTCCTCAACTGTGGCATTACGCACATCTACCACTTCGACATCGAAGTGCAGAGTTTCACCGGCCAACTCATGGTTGCCGTCGACGCGCACCATGTCCGACTGCACATCGACAACGCGGAAAACCCTCGGTCCCTGGGGCGTGTTCGCCTGGAACCGCATTCCCACCTGGATTTCGTCGGCATCTTCGAACCGGTCACGAGGAACATCTTGAACAAGCGACGGATTGTGCTCGCCAAAACCATCTCTTGGCAACACCGTGACCGAAATCTTGTCGCCCTTGGACTTCCCTTCGAGCGCCACTTCCAAACCGGGGATGATATTGCCGGCCCCGTGGAGGTAAGTAAGCGGATCGCGGTTTTCCGACGAATCGAGCACGTTACCCGCATCGTCGCGAAGGCAATAGTTGATTGTGGCGACGTTGTTCTTCGCGATCTGCATATCCAGACCTCCCTAGTTGAATTTGTGAAAAAGCGCCCAGTGGTCCAAGCTAGGGCACGCGGCCGCCGCATGCAATAGCGCTACAGCGGTAAGTTTCCAATTTGGCAAGCAGCCAAGGCGAGGTAACCGCTAAGCCTTCCCCTCGGTGGTCCTTCGGAGGTCGCAGCAAGCATGACCTAGACTTGTAGCAAAGTGGGCCAATGCGGGTGTCGAGTTCGTGGTCCAGTTGACGCCGCCCCTAGCCTCGATCACCCGTTGCCGGCCCTCGTTCTGGCAATCATCCATGAGCCAACTTAGTCGCGAGCACGGTTATGCGGCCATCCCGAACGGGGTGTATCGTGCGCGAATTATGGAACGACCGGTTGCGCTGATTGTGGCGATTGCGCTACTTGGCCTTACGGCAGCCTTCGTGGGATATCAGCAAATCTTTAGCGTTCTCGCCCCATACGACGACGAAGGCTACGTAATGCTCAGCGTCGCCCAGTACCTTCGCGGCTTGAGGTTGTACGAAGACATATACACCCAATATGGACCAGGGTTGTTCATTGTCGAAGGAGGGTTCCACCGACTTACCGGCTTGCCAATTACGCACGATGTTGTGCGTTTGCGAACGCTGGCCATGTGGATGACATCGTCGCTATTCGCGGCCGGTGTTGTTTGGTTGGCGACATCCTCGCGAGTCGCCAGCGCTATCGCATTTGTGCTGGCGTTTCTCCATCTGGAGCGACTGTGCCTTGAGCCGGGCCACCCTCAGGAAATCTGCGTTCTACTAATCCTGATCGCTATTTTTCTTGCGGCGCACCTCGTAACGCATACTCAACGCATGTGGGTGGCGTTGGGATTGGGCGTGGCTGTAGCGCTGGTCATGATGACAAAGCTCAATATCGGAATTTTCCTGTTAGCTGGGGTCACCTTGACATTGCTTCTTGCGGCTCCAGCGGGATGCGGCCGGAACGTTGCCCTATCCCTTGCAGCCGTGCTGGCCCTGGCTTTGCCATTGGCGATCACGTGGGGAAAGCACAACGCCCAAGACATCCGCCTGCCAGTCACGGTACTGGGCGGCATTGCCGGGGTGCTGATCGCGACATTGCGTCTCCGCCCTACGACCGCCGAGTCCCCGCTCCACGAACCGGCGATACCAAGTGTGAGTTGGATCCGTGTAGGAATTTTCTTCCTCACTGGGCTGATCGTCGGATGTGGCATGCTGGCCGGCGCCATGTATGTGCGGGGGGTGTCGCTGCCGACCTTGTGGTATGGGCTTGTCAGCCAGCATCGCGATTTTGCTGACGCGTTTTACCATCCGGCGCCATTGCACGCGGCCGTTCCCGTTGTGGCATTTGCAGGAGTGCTGGCGGCAATCGGAATAAGTCGCACGCCGTCGCGCGTGGCGACGCTCGCCCAATGGATTGTAGCGGGAATGGTCGCGGCTGTGATGGTTTGTTACGTCGCCGAAACCACCACTCCACTCGTTCACGGTTTGAACGATCGGGGTGGTGCTGGACTCTTAGTGAGTTTCGTTCCGCCAATGGCCTGGGGCATTATTAGTCCCTGGCGTCGGTCGGGGGCTTCTCCAGATTCCCGAATCGATTACAGCGCCATGAGCCGGCTGGCGTTGTGTGCTGTAGCCGTGCTTCAGCCGCTCGGCGCGTTTCCGACGCCAGGCACACAAATGGCCGTTGGCTCCTTGCCGCTTCTGTTGGTTTGCGTCGTTGCATTGTGCGATGTGGCGTATCAGAAGAGCCCTGGGAGCGTACGCTGCTCCTTGGTTCGCTGTGGTGTGCCACGGATGATAACGGCGGTCTTGATTCTGGCGACTGTCACACTCACTTGGCGAGGCGTTTGGCTGTACCAATATCGGGCCTCGTTGCCGCCGCTGGGATTGCGGGGAGCGTCCCTGTTATGTGTTCCCGCCGAAACCGCCGCAGAACAACAGTGGCTTGTCGCCCACCTTCAAAGCCAAGCCGATACTTTTGTTTTCGGTGAGCATGCACGCAACAGTCTTTACTTCTGGACAGGTCGAGAGCCGCCCACCGCGCTCAACGCCACCGTTTGGCCGTATCTGTTAACGTCGGAACAACAACAACGAATCGTTGCTGCCCTCAAGACGTACTCGCGCGCTTACCTCGTGCGCGAACGGTATGCTGCGCCGCCGCCCCAGAAGGAGCAACCGCTCGCGGAATACCTAACTGACGCGTTTCACCCCCAAGCCAAGTTTGGGCGATTCGAGATCTTCAACGCGACACGTACGTCCAAAATAAAACAGGGACGGACCGATTTGTCCGTCCCTGAAGGTTAACGATCTATGTCAACCAGGAAGTTGCCGTTGTGCGCCACGTCAAACAGTGGTCGGTAGTAGTTGGCGGGATTGAGAAATCCCGCGTCGGGGAAGAGCACAAGCCCCACTCCCACGTTCCACGATTCCTGAAGGGCGCCGCTCATAGGAAACGCACCGGGCCCCTCTTCGGGAATGAGATAGGTGAATCCGGCGCTAAGCGCCAAGTGATCGCCCATGGGCACCAGCACCTCGGAACCGATCAGGCCTTCGCTGTGAGCCGAGAAGCCTGCGAATACCTGGACTTCACCGCCGCATGAGGTGAGTTGCTGCCGGAAGAATAGGGCGAATGTGTCGACCGGTTCCCAGTCAAGGCCCGCAACGTCGGGAGGCGCGTCGGAGTCATTGCTGACCACGGGTCCTGCATACCGGACGCCCACCTCGCTTTTCGTGACAAACATCCAACTGATCTCGCCACGAACCTGCGCCAAGTCAAGGCTGATGTCCCAGTCATCGCGTAGGTAGTCGATTACGGCGCCGAACTGTAAACCACAATCCACGCGGCGGAACAGACCTCCTGTCAGAAATAGTTGGTTGCGACTGTCGAGGGTGAGCGCGTCAGCGCCCGAAAAGTTGCTATGAGCGCCGCGCACGCCGAGTTGCACCCCCAAGCCCCCCATCCCTAAAGGGCCGCCCCAGTTCACCGCTTCGTTAAACCCAAAGCTGCTGTCGGAAGCCCTATTGACGGGTCCCTTAAACCCGTGAACGCCACCGTATACTCCCAAGTTGGTCGGACTACGCAGGCAGGGAATCGGGATGCAGCAACAGCAGCACTGGACTTGGCCGCACTCGCTACATGTGTCACATCCAGATCCACCACACGAACCGCTGCAACCGCCGTCACAACAGGACGAACCACCAGGGATTGGTTCAAACGTGATATCGCCCGGTTCGCCTTCGATAATCGTTGCCCCTTCGGGAATCACATGCCCATCGCCTCCAACGACGGTCGGGCCTGCGATGATTTCTCCAGGGACCTCGCTAAAGCTTGCTTCTACGCCTCGCAAATGACGCGGCACATAGGCGCGGGAGCCAGGTCCGTAATAGGCGTAGTTCGCACGCGCCGTTCGTTGCGATGCGTTCGAAGAACCTTGCCAGGAGACGTCGCCGCTGCGAAGTGTATTAATGTTCGTTCCGGGCGGCGCCATGCGGCCCGCAGAGGTTTGAGCTTGAGCAGCCGACGGCCAGAAGCCGGCACATACCGCTGCGCCAGCAAGGAGCCATCCAGCAACCAGTCGTGGGGGGACGAACATGGGGCTGTCCTGAAAACACGTCCGAAGATCGGCGTCGCCGCGCGGCGGCGCCACTGAATGTACGTGTTATCGGAGGTCCTACAACCGAAACTTTCGTTAAACTCCAAAAAACCGAAAAACCTTGCGCAGTCTACACAAACCTCCTAATCGAAAAGCTGTCGGCCTTTCTGTCACGGCAACGCGATTAGGATTTACCTGCTTTTACTCCAGTGAGTTTGACCCAGTCCCATTCGCTTGTGTCGTCGAAAGAGCCGATCCCCACGCGCCCCCACAGAAAAGTCTTGTCGCGTGCGGTCATCACGGGCTTCTCCATATCATCGAAATAGACTTCGATGGTCCCCTCGGTAACACGGCGCACCACCCGCACAATGTGCCATTCATCGTCCCAGTTGGTGCCATCTGTACTGGTTAACGAGATCTTCGTCCGGGGCGCCTCGTTGACAATGAAGATCTGGTTGGCGTGATCGTCAGCCTGTTTTCCCAGGTGAACATAATAGAAGTGGGCCGGATCCTGGTAACCGAAAAATAGGCAAACGTCGCGATGGCCATAATCGGGGTGCGTGCTGCGAACACGAGCCTCCAGTACGAAGTCCCCCACCGAAATATCCTTAAGTAGCGAGACGTTGTAGGGACTGCGGAAGGGCGGTTCGTATTGGCTGCGTTTGACATGCTGGCTGTAAACGGCCCCCTGCTCGGTCTTGACCACCTTCCAGGCGTTCGGATCAGTCGGCTGCCAATTACCGGCGCCATTTTCGAAGTCGGTCTTGTACTCGATTGCTTCACCCGCTGGCGAATCGTTTTCGGCTAACACCTGCTGCGATAGAATACCAGCAACGACAAACACCAGACCTAGAACGCGTCGATCCATGGCAGGAGTCCCTGAGAGTAAGTACAACCAAAGTCGACGCCTATTATTTTCTCGCCGCGCGATGCTCCACAAGCCGACGGTCGAAAATTGGGGCGGAATTCTCTACATGGCCTACCGAGGGAGCTAGCTTTGCCGCAAGCCGCAGAATCAAGGAATTGTAATCATGGCGCAATGGGTTCGTGTGGCCTCCGTGGACGACTGTCCGCCTGGGCAGTGCCGCGAGTTCGTCGCGGGTGATCGCATCGTCGCGCTCTTCAATGTCGAGGGGACTTTCTACGCCTTGGACGGAGTTTGCCCGCACCAGGGAGGGCCGTTAGGCAAAGGGCGGCTCGCCGGGTGCGTAGTCACTTGCCCGTGGCACGGTTGGCAGTTCGATGTCCGCTCGGGGCAACACATGACAAGTCAGTCGGTCCGGCATGAGACTTTTCCGCTCCGCGTGGAGGACAACCAGATATTCGTCCAAATTGACGATTAGTGCGAAGTCGGTCCTTCCGAACCACCAGCCCAGAGCGGCCGGACGATTTCGCCACGAAAACCTGCGTCAAAGGCGTAGCACGTAGCGGTCATCGTCAAAACCAGCGACATCGACTAGGATGAAGTCCACCCACAGACCGGTCATGCTCGAATGGGCGCACGTTGACGGAGCCGGCCAAGCAGGAAATGTGGGAGTTTCGCACCAAGCCACACACATGGGGAAACGGCGCAACCACCGTATCCGTGGTGTTCCGGCAGTTGCGCCAAGGGCAGTAGCATCCCGATATGCTCGTGAGGCGATCCCCCAGTTCTGAATAGAAGACGTGATTCGCGTTCGCCCCTTTCGCAATACCGATCCTCCCTATCTCGTGGAAGTATGGCGCAGCCAACCCCCTCTTCGCGGGCTAGCGCAACCGATCTCGGTCCGGCACTTAGAGGAGTTGGTCTTCTCTAAGCCCTATTTTGACCGCGAGGGGCTCCTTGTGGCGGAAAGCGACGAAGGCACGATTGTCGGTTTCGTTCACGCTGGTTTTGGCGCAACGGACGACCTTTCGTCACTGTCGACCGAGATGGGGGCAATTTGTCTTCTTCTTGTCGCAGATGGCCAACCGTATGAAGCCGTCGCCGCTCCACTGATGCATGCCGCCGAAAGCTATTTGCGCCGCCGCGGAGCCAAACTCCTGTACGCGGGAGGCGTATTCCCACTTAACCCATTTTATCTGGGGCTGTATGGCGGCAGCGAGATGCCCGGCGTGCTGGAATCCGATGGACGTCTTTTGGAGTTTTTTCAGCACCACGAGTATGAACCAATTTCGAGCATTTCCGTACTTCAGCGGTCACTAACCGGTTTTCGCCCCTTAGTAGACCGGGGGCAAATGCAGATTCGCCGGAGTTACCAAATTGAGGCGGTCCTCGATCCACCGGCGCAAAACTGGTGGGAGGCGTGCACCTTCGGTCATACGGATCGCACGCGATTCGATCTCTATCCACGGGGAAGTCGCGAGCGGGCCGCAACGGTCACTTTTTGGCACATTGAACCGTTGGCCAGCAGTTGGGGAGTTCACGCCGTTGGCATGATCAATCTGGAGACGGCGCCTGCGCTAAGGCGCAAGGGTTTGGCGACCTTCCTGGTAGGTGAATCGCTGCGCCAGTTGCAAACACATGGTGTAACCCTGGTCGAAGCCCAGACTCTTGAGCAGAACATTGCCGCTCAGGGGTTGTACCGCAAGCTCGGGTTTGAGGCTGTCGACCGTGGAATAGTCCTCCGCAAGGCTAGTTCGGGGGTGTAACCCCTTGTCAGTCTTCCTCCAGCGGCTATACCTTGGCATAAAGGTACTTGTGGCGCCTCTATTACGTACATGGTTCTTTAGAAAGTGAGGAACATTAATGGCCGTACTCGTGCAGCACCCGGCTCCGGATTTCAAGGCCCAAGCGGTAATGCCCGATGGCTCGTTCAAGGAAGTTAGCCTGTCGGACTACCGGGGCAAGTATGTTGTGCTGTTCTTCTACCCGCTGGACTTCACGTTCGTCTGCCCGACCGAGATCATCGCGTTTTCCGATCGTGTCGAGGAGTTCACTCAACGCAACGTGCAGGTGCTGGGTTGTTCTGTTGACAGCCATTTCTCCCACTTGGCTTGGCGCAATCTGGCGCGCACCGAAGGCGGCATCGGTGCAGTAACCTACCCGTTGGTTGCCGACCTAAACAAAGACATCGCTCGCGCTTACGACGTGCTTACGCCAGGAGGCGTAGCTCTACGGGGCCTGTTCTTGATCGACAAGGAAGGTATCGTGCGGCACCAAGTGGTAAACGATCTGCCTCTGGGGCGTAGCGTGGACGAGGCACTGCGGATGGTCGAAGCGCTTCAGTTCTACGAAGAAAACGGCGAAGTTTGCCCAGCCGACTGGAAGAAAGGCGCACGCACGATCAAGCCAGACGTGCAAAAAAGCAAAGAGTTCTTCAGCAAACAGTACGCCTAATTGGGCGGCCAGATCTGTTGAAGCGAGCCGATTCCTAGAAAATACGCCGTGGCCCGTTTAGGGCTGCGGCGTTTTTCTTTTGTCTCATCGCCAAGCCTCAATCGTTCGACGAAGCGTCGTCGCCGGGACCGGCGCGAAATTCCTCTGGCGATGGAGGCGGTGCTGGATTATCAGGCGCCTCAACGGCGGCGCGGCCGCACCCCCAAGAACTAATGAGTATCAACAACAAGGCCACAGTAATGAGGCGCTTCATCGGCCGAATCCGCCACAAGTTTAGAGATTGGAAATATTGACCGGAGTTCCATCGTGCATGCCGGAAACCTGGATATAAAGGTTCAGGTCAACAGACTTAGATACTCCCCGCACTGAGCCATCAGCCATTGTGAACTGAACCACGCCCGGATGAAGACTATCGAACTGATACCACCCACCGGTTCCTAGCCCATTTCGAGTAATCAAGCCGGCGCTCCCCATCCATGCGGCCTTAGAAATTCTCGCTTCGGTGGGCAGGTCATTTCGACGGCCGCCATGCATTTCGCCAAACAGCAGCACGTTGCTCGCGCCATCGGTTATGTTTGCGAAGCGACTTCGAGAACGGTTCGTTTGGACTCCGTTCCAGGGATCGCTATTGGGATGGCGTAGGTCGCCGTGCCGCCCAGCGCAGGGAAGATAGTTCGTACGTCCGAGCTTTTCGGCGCCCGACCCGGCGAGCATATACCCTCCGTTAAACCAAAACGTGCAATCCGCCCCAGAACATTCCAGCCAAGAATGGTAGGTAAGATAAATTTTCTCCTCGCCAGGGCTGTCGGACGGGCATTCAAAAGCTTCTAGGCGGTACTGTGCGGTCGTCCAAGTCGCTGGATCGGTCCACCAAGGGCCTGCAATGTCCTCAACTCGCGTGTTGACGGCGATCTCCTCCCAAACGACGTTCATCTCCATGAACGGCAGGAGATAGGGCAATGCGCCAATGTACTGATGGTTATACGCTGGACTGCCGGTTGGGGGCTCTCCCAAATATCCCGGTGGAAAAGTCTTATGCGTGTCGTGAAAGTTGTGCGCCGCTAAGCCGATCTGCTTGAGATTGTTGGAACACGCCATTCGACGAGCAGCTTCTCGAGCAGATTGGACAGCCGGCAAGAGCAGTCCCACCAGCAAGCCAATAATGGCAATTACCACCAGCAACTCCACCAGAGTGAACGCAGCCGTGTGGCCTGTCCCCACACTCCGAACCGGACGCAGCCTACTTGGGGCGAGAAGCATGGAGCAACGGCAAGATCCAGAGGG
>CAYWIS010000002.1:11707-23857 GCA_964458385.1 uncultured Pirellulaceae bacterium | reverse complement strand
GCGGAAGATGGCAAGACCGTATCGCGTCCCCCCAATTTTAGCCAATGCTCGTCCGCGAGGAAGCAGCAAAATTAGATAAAGTACATGTTCTCGGAGTGCCCCTTCACCCGTTCTACAAGGTCGGCAAAGGTCACCTGAGCAAGCATTTCTTGCTCGACAAGCGCCACTTCGCGCCATGTATCAAGCAAGGCGCGCGTTGTGGCGGTCGTTTTGGCGGCATTCGACCGCACCTCGGTCGAAGGACCTTCAATCGTCGCCATAACTTCGCCGAGAGAGATATCAGCCGGGTCTTTGAGAAGCCGGTACCCCCCCGCGGCGCCGCGCGTGCTTTCGACCAACCCCGCACCTTTGAGTTGAAGCAGAATTTGGACCAGAAACCGCGAGGGAACCCCATGTGCGTCGGCAATAGCGCGCACGCGCACCGGCTCGCCGGAACCGTAATGGGTGGCAAGTTCCAAGACCGCCAAGCAGGCGTATTCGGTCTTCGCCGAGATATTCATTAATCCTGTGTATGGAGTCCGCACTCCGTTTTGGCCGTGCCGCTCCACCGCCCCGCCCGTTCATCTTCGCCGAAGAGTACGGGCCGCGTGCACGGCCAGCAACCAATGCTCGGATAGCCTTGGTCGTGCAAAGGATTATAAGGAATGTCGTGCTCGACAATGAGCTTCCAAACTTCCTTCTTTGTCCAATTCGCCAGCGGGCTGACCTTTACCAGCTGAAACTTCTTATCCCAGCCCACAATGGGAGCCTTGGCCCGGTCGGGACTTTGGTCGCGGCGAATTGCGCTCGCCCAAGCGTGCATACCGCGGACGCTCTCGTGCAGTACGCGAACTTTACGGTCATAGCAGCATCGGTTGGGGTCTGTCTTGTAGACCGGGCCGCCGTTGATCCGTTCGTACTCGGCCACCGACAGAGCGGGCTGTTTCAGCTCTACCACAATGCCATATCGCTCGCGTACCCGCTCCCGCAGCTCCAAGGTTTCCTTGAACTGGTAACCCGTATCCAAATTAAAGATGGGAGTATCAGGAGCGATCTCGGCCAGCATATGGATTATGCACATGCCCTCTGGCCCAAAGGCCGTTGCCATCGTGAATCGTGGAGCGAAGCGATTAACCGCCCACTGCAAAATTTCTTGAGGGGAAGCCGTTTCCAATTCGCGGCTAACGCGCTGCAACTCTTCCTCAAGTTCCGGGGTCAGCGTGAGTTGCAGGTCGTCACGAACGTCCGACGTGGCAGGCCCAGACGAGTCGAGAGCAACTTGCCCGTCTTTCGCCTCGTCCGGATAAATCACCTTAAGTCTCGCCTGTGTTTGAGTTTCCGTCGGCATACGCAAAAAAGCTCGGGCAGCGTGGCTCATTCAGCGACCTCGGTCTTCAGGCGGACCAGAAGCCTGTGGTGATAATGATACTAATGTTACTCATCTAAATCAACTATCACCACAGAGCTAATCCTAAAGATCGGTCAATCCGTAACGCGGTATTTAATCCACCTGCCCTCGGTCGCCGCGTAAAGAGAAAAAACCGTCTACTTACCGTAACCTAGCTCTGCGCCTTTTTTCTCCCGCATCAGTTCGCAGAACTGGTCAAACAAGTAGTGGCTGTCATGGGGGCCTGCCGACGCTTCGGGGTGGTATTGCACACTGAATGCAGGAAGCCTCCGATGTCGCAATCCGGCGATGGTACTGTCATTCAAATTGCGATGCGTCACTTCCAAATCTTCGGGAAGCGAGTTTTCCTCCACAGAGAACCCGTGGTTCTGCGAGGTAATCTCCACACGGCCCGTCGTAAGGTTCAAGACAGGCTGATTGGCCCCCCGGTGGCCAAACTTAAGCTTGTAAGTCTTGGCGCCCGCCGCCAACCCAAGCAATTGGTGCCCCAAACAGATACCAAAAATGGGCGTTTTGCCCAGCAACTTCCGAATCGTCTCGATTGCATAGTAGAGAGGTTCGGGATCGCCAGGCCCGTTAGAAAGAAAGACGCCGTCAGGGTTCAGCGCCAACACTTCTTCGGCCGTCGCCGTACCAGGCAAGATCGTGACCTTACAGCCACGCTCACTCAAGTGACGGGCGATGTTCCACTTCATCCCGAAGTCAAGCGCAACGACATGGAGCGACTTCTCACCATCGTGCGGCGGTCGGGTCGCTTGATCCGACCGATTCGCGAGGTCGGCCCAAGGCCCAAGATCTTCGCTCCATTCCACCGGCCCCTTGGGAATCACCTCACGCACCAAGTCGCGCCCTACGAGGCCCGGGCTTGCCTTGGCCTTCGCGACCAAGCGAGCATCATCAAGTTCGATCGTCGACAGCACTCCCTTCATGGCGCCTTGAGAGCGAATACGGCGCACAAGGCGCCGCGTGTCGATCCCTTCCATTCCGACGATCCCATGCTTTTTCAGATAGTCCTCTAGCGAACCTTTCGCGCGGAAATTACTGGCGACGCGGCTATTTTCGCGTACGATAAAGCCCGCGAGATGTGGGCGACGGCTTTCCGTATCTTCGTCGTTGACCCCGTAATTGCCGATTTCCGGGTACGTCATGACGACAATCTGCCCACGATAGCTTGGGTCGGTCAAAATCTCCTGATACCCGGTCATCGAGGTATTGAAGACCACTTCGCCATCGACTTCGCCGGGGGCGCCAAACGACTCGCCCGTAAACACCGATCCGTCCTCAAGCGCAAGCTTTACCGTCTTTGTCATCTGTGCGTTATTGCGATGCGGGAAACTTTGCCGGTTGCGCCGGACGCAACGCGAGCGCGATAAGAAACCAAGGTTGGACCGCACCCGAACAGCGCGCGGCCTTTAAAGTCGCTGGCGGGAAGATTCGATAGTTTACGTACGGCTGTGGGTCTCCGGACGATGGCACTCACCCATTCCTCCGGACAGCCAACTGGGAGGGCTCCTGCTGCGGCGAACAGGGGCCCTCCATTTTTTTGCGCCCTCAGGTCGTTAGTATTTTATCGAGTAGGGCGCAGCACGGATAGAACCTACCGTTACGATTCGACCCGCTCCATGGAAGCTTCGCTCGGCGGCGGCTCAATGGTCGAATCATCGGGAATCGACGGAGTGGTTTGGCCCTGCTCCCAACGAGCGTCTTCGCGTTCCAGACACCGGGCGATTTGCCGCACAGCTTGGCGAAGGCGATTTTCATTCTCCACCAGCGCCATTCGCAAGTAGCCCTCGCCGGCCGGTCCGAACCCGCTGCCCGGGCTTACCGCGACATCGCCTTGGTCCAAGAGCAACATGGCAAAGTCCATGGTGCTCATGCGGGCCATCCACTTGTCGGGAATTTTCGCCCACACGAACATTCCCGCGCGAGGTGGATCAATCTGCCAACCAATCCGCCGCAGCCCCTCCACTAGCACATCGCGCCGGCCCTGGTAAATCTTCGCTTGGCGCTCCACGGCTGCATCCGTATGCCTCAGCGCCATGATGGCGGCGATTTGGATCGCCTGGAACATCCCGTAATCGTAGTATCCCTTGATGATGCCCAAGGCCCGAATCATCTCGGCATTGCCAGCGCAAAAGCCGACGCGCCAGCCAGCCATATTGTAGCCCTTGCTCATCGTGGTGAACTCGACGCCAACCTCGATCGCGCCGGGCGCCGCCAGGAAACTGGGCGGCACGTAACCGTCAAAACCCACGTCACCGTAGGCCAGATCGCTAATCACCATGAAGCCGTACCGCCGCGCCAGTTTAACTACCTCAACGTAAAATTCGGGCTCGATCGTCACTGTCGAGGGATTGTGCGGATAGTTAATGACGAGCAGTTTCGGCTTGGGATAAAGATGTTCGCATGTATAGGCGATGTTGGACAAGAATTTTTCGCTGTCGGCCACCTCGAGCGCGATCGCGTTTCCTGCGGCCAGCATGATCGCATACATGTGCGCGGGAAAGTACGGCGCTGGCACAATCGCGTTGTCTCCTGGCCCAATCAAGGCCAAGCACATGTGCGAGAACCCCTCCTTGGATCCCAAGCAAACGATTACTTCGGTTTCGGGATCAAGACGCACCCCATACTTTTTGAAGTACTTGGCAGCGACCTCACGGCGCAAGTTCAAGATGCCATTGGCCTTGCTGTAGCCATGGTTATCTGGATCCGACGCCGCCTCAGCTAGCTTCTGCACGACGAGATCTTCGGGCGGATCATGGGGATTTCCCATACCCAGATCGATGACGTCGTGCCCAGCGCGGCGTTTCTGGTACAGCAAATTGTTGATCCGCCCGAACATGTAGGGCGGCAAACGCTGCACGCGCTGGGAAAACGTGATTTCAAACGGTTTTTCGGACGGCGAGGATGATGGCGACATAAGCGCAGCGGCGCAAACCGGTAAAAGCGGATCAACTTCTCTCCAAGATAACCTTAAACCCCCGTCGCGCTAATGAGGGAAAATGAGGGTTCACTCCTCGGCAGATCCCTTCAGCACGGGGCAAACGTCAAACCACTCGCGCCCCTGATCACGCATCCATTGTGTGCTAGCCGCGGGACCCCATTCGCCCGGTTCGTAAAACTCCAGCGGAGGCGCAGCAGGGCTTTGCCAAGCTGCAAGAATGGGGTCAATGATGCCCCAGGCGAACTCAACCTCGTCGCTGCGGGCGAACAGACTGGCGTCCCCCGTCATGGCGTCGAGCAACAACCGTTGGTATGCATCGGGTAGGCTACGTCCAAATTCTTCCTGAAAACGGAAGTCCAGATCGGTCAACCGCAGTTGCATCCCCTCATCGGGCACCTTCGTTTGGAAATGTAACTGCAAGCCCTCTGCAGGCTGCACCTGGATCACAAGCCGGTTGGCGTCGAACAGGTTCCGTTTGGAACTGTTAAACAGCAGGTGTGGCGGTTCGCGAAATTGTATGACGATCTGCGTCGTGCGGCACGACATCGCCTTGCCAGAACGCAGGTAGAACGGCACGCCTTGCCAACGCCAATTGTCGATTCCTAACTTGAGGGCCGCGAACGTGGCCGTTTGGCTATCGGGAGGAACTCCCTTCTCCTTTCGATAGCCAGTGTATTGACCGCGCACCGTGTCGCGAGCGAAGTCGGCGCCCTTTAATGGCCGAATCGCCCGGAGCACTTTGACTTTCTCATCGCGGATGAGGTCAGCCTCGAAGCGGACGGGCGCCTCCATGGCTGTGATCATCATGAGCTGCAAGAGATGGTTCTGGAACATGTCGCGCAGAACGCCAGCCTTATCGTAGTAATCGCCGCGTTTGCCGACCGCCACTTCCTCGGCAACGGTAATTTGTACGTGGTCGACATAGTTACGATTCCAGATCGGCTCGAAGATGCTGTTGGCGAACCGGAGCACCAGGATGTTTTGCACCGTCTCTTTGCCCAGGTAGTGGTCGATGCGGTAGACCTGCCGTTCCTGGAACACTCGATGTACGACCTCGTTCAGTTGACGCGCTGTGTTGCGGTCAACACCAAAGGGCTTTTCAATTACGATTCTCCGCTCACCCGATGATTCATCCGCCAGCCCCGCCGCCCCAAGGTGCAGGATCGCCGGCTCATACAACGATGGCATGGTCGAAAGGTAATACAGCCGTGAACACGGCTGGCCTCTCTCAACTTCGGGAAGAAACTGAGCCAAGCGCGTAAAATCTTCGGCCTGCTGCACGTCCCCGCGCGCGTAGTAAATCGACTGCGCGAACTCGCTCCACAATGCAGACTCAAAGGCGTCGCCTGTGAACTGCGCCGTCGTTTCCGCAAGCGAGTTGCGCCATTGTTCATGGCTAAAGTCGCTACGCGAAACACCGACAATGACGGTGTCTTCCGGCAAACGGCGTTTTCGGTACAGCAAGTACAGAGCAGGAATCAGCTTTCGGCTTGTTAGATCACCCGAAGCGCCAAAGATCACAATGGAATGCGGCATGGCGGTAAATAATGAATTGCGAAAATCCAATGAGGCCAATGTCGAACGATAAATGGCAAGGACTTACATTGCGGGTCCTCTCCATGTGGCCGCCGCCTCGGCCCAAACGATCTTTCGTGAACTCGGCGTCACTTCACTCTCAAAACTGCGTCCACCATAAGTTGGTCCTGCGAAGGCAAGACGGACCGCAAGTCAAGCAGTAGCCGGTCTTGTTTGAGGCGTCCAAACACGGAGGGCTTGCCCGTGCGCAGCGCCGTCGCAAGGTCATCGATGCTACGTCCCTGCGGCGTCAAGGCAATACACACCGTTGGAATTTGCTGCGTGGATATTGCTTCACCTCCGAAAAAGGTTTGGTCATCTATCACGTTCGCCTCCGCGATTGCCGGCGCTGCCGCCATTTGCGGCGCCAAACGCTCCGCCCGATTACGAAGGTTCTCGATGGGTGTATTCAATAGCGATAGCAAGGGGACAGTCTGAAGCGCCTTCTCTGGGTTCCGGTAGAGGCGCAAGGTAGCCGCAAGCGCCGCGAGCGTAATTTTATCGACCCGCAATGCTCGCATGAGCGGATGACACTGAACACGTTGGATCAGTTCGCGCCGGCCAACGAGAATTCCACACTGCGGCCCCCCCAAAAGTTTATCGCCGCTAAACAAGACCATATCAGCCCCCGCGGCAACACTTTCGGACACCACTGGTTCGCCAGTCAGCCCCAACGGACCGAAGTCAATAAGTGCACCCGCGCCCATGTTGTCGATCAACGGCAAATTCCGCTCTTTGGCTAGGTTCGCCAATTCCGCGAGCGAAGGTTGTTCGGTAAACCCTACGACAACGAAGTCGCTGACGTGAACCCTCATCAGCGCCGCGGTTTCCGGACCGATCGCCGTAGCGTAGTCCGAAATTCGGGTATTGTTCGTCGTTCCAACTTCGCGCAGTCGGGCGCCGCTAACGACTACCATCTCTGGTAGGCGAAAACTGTCGCTCATCTCGGCCACCTGTCCGCGGGAGACGATAACTTCTTTGCCGGTCGCCAGTGCAGAAAGTGTGAGCAACGTTGCGCCAGCATTGTTATTCACAACAACCGCCGCCTCAGCGCCGGTAAGTTGCTGTAACAGTCCTTCAACAGCCTGCGTACGCTCCAAATGGCCTCCCGTGGCGACATCGGCTTCGACGGTCGCGTAGCCGCCGGCCACCGCCCCAATGGCTTCTACTGCTTCATCGGCGAGAGGCACACGTCCAAGCCCTCGATGGAGGATCACACCGGTGGCGTTCACGGCTGGCCGCAGCGGGGACTCTTCCTGATGTTGAATCCACTGGGCAATGCGTTCCGCCAAATCGCCAATATCGGGCAGGTGTAGGTCCGATGTGGCCATTTGTAGCTCGCGCCGAAGGTTGTCGAGAAAGGACCGCACGCCCCCCACAACCACACCGTGGCTTAGGTTATCCCGCAATCGCCGCAGCGGAGGACTTTCCAACAAGTCGTTGACCGACGGAAGGTTTCGCAATACGTGGGATGACCTGTTCATGGAGCGGCAATTGGAAAACGGAAAATGCTGAGGCCGGCTATTATACGGCGGGACTGGCCGTAAAGGTTGGATAACGAAGGTCGCTTTCGCGCCTTGTGAATCCTATCTGATCGAGATACTCGCAGCTTGAGATGAGACACCTGCGCGCCCCGCCGAGAATGTCGCATGCGCCAACAGACGTCAAGCCGGCAGTTGTGGCGAAGGCCAGCAGCCGATTTTCCTTCAGCACTCGAAGTGTGGTTATCTGAAAGGAGATTCTGTGGCCGACCTTGGTCCGCGTCCCGTCGCTCGCCACAAGGGCATGTGAATGGGGAACGGTTTCGCGGCGTTTAACCGCTGCCGGCCACCAATTCTGGATGCTTGAAGATAGAACGCCTGTCCGCCCAAAGTACGCCAAACGTCCTTCAAGTGGCGTTGGTAGCTCCTTCGAACGTGTGAGACCGCGTTCCGTAAGGCCAACTCGATCACCCGACAATCGCCCTTGGCCCGTGCACATTAGCGCCGTGTCGAAAAATGTAATTGCCCTCCAGTTTGAGAATTGACGTACTATATGTCTAGCGTAGTGTGGTTCCTGTAGTCGCAGTTCCTGAAAGTCCTTGCGAACGAACTCTTGGGTTAGCGCGATGCCGCTGTATTCCCAATGGAATAGACGAAGAGCCCCAAAGCATTCACTCGCTGAGGGGTTGACAAGAATGGCGGCGCATGCCAATAGAACGACGAATGGCCCCGCGGCGCTGCCCAGAATGTTGCAGATCAAATGTTTACGCCCCAGGGCTTTGAAGGTCCTCGGGCGAAAATCGTTAAGTGCTCGCTCGGCAGAACGCACATCAATCGCAACGCAGCGCCGTTTTTCGTCCGGCAATCGATCGGCGGCCGCGTCCACTCGCGCAGGCGCCAACTCTGGTTTGCCGTGGTCGATGAGGCCCGCCGCGCCGAGAAATAGGTCGATCATAATCGACCATTGTACCTTCGATACGCGCGGCGCGCGTACCCGCGCCGCAAATCAAGCTCGCGAGAGTTAGAACTTAGGGCGCGGCTGGGCAATAAAGCTATTTACCGTCCGAGGGGTATCTTCCTCTTCGTCGTCGCCGCCAAAAAACCAGGAAGGAACGAACGATTTCTTCTCAGCTTTGAACTCTCCGGTCGAGCCGCTGTATTTACGGCGCACGCCCGTGGCGCTGCGCGTGGTGCGCGATGTTGGCTTGTCGTCGTTGTCCCACGGCGTGAGAACGTCGGCCGTCTTGCTAAAGAAGTTCTTGGTCCCTCGCCCCAGTTTCTCCATGGTCGAGGGTTGGCCCGGTGGCTTTGCTCCGAAACCGAAACTGGGCATCTTGAACTTCGGAAGGCGAAAACCGGACTCCTCCTTGTCGGCCTCCAGAGGTTCCGCAGAATCACGGGGCGGCGTATATGCCGAAACTTCGCGTTTTTCAGTTTTGAACGGATTCAGGCTGGGGAACTCCCAGCCGTCGGCTACGGCGGTCGATGCCGCGAACAAGCACGCGCACATAAGAGCGCCGCGCATGATGGTAGACGACTTCATGAGACATTCCTCCATGATAGGAACCGCTGGCGTAGAGCAGACCCCAAGCCCAACTCGCAGGGCTCACCAACAGGACACGATTGCTGGGAACGCAACTATTCTCTGCCCGAGTGCCCCGGCGCTCGGCCCTTTTTGCGCATCCTGGGGCGGAGAAGTTTGCCAAAGGTCCGATTTGGCGTCCAGACGAATTTGCTGAAAGGGGCGGCCGTGGATGATCAAAAAGGGCGCCGAGTCCCAGATCTCTGCTCCGTCGCCTGCAACTTCGAACTCGTCATGTCCAGGCGAAAATGGGGGGCATGGGAACCTCCCCGGAATGCCGGGTCAGAATGAGCTACGATTGTCACTTATTCGGCGTCAAAACGGCGCCCATGTCAGGAGGTGGCGACGTTGCATCCACGCAACCAGGTAACGACCTACGCAAAAACGATTGCAACGACGAACATGATAATAAGCTAACCTATTTTAGCCATTCTTTGATTGTTCCCCTCCGCATAGCACAAGCAGCCGGCGAATGAGTGCATGGATTCTAGATAGGTTGCGTGCGTCTCTTTTCGTAGCACTATCCGTAGGGATCGGCTTGGAGATCGCGCGTGCGCAACACGGTGTAGCACCACCGCCGACAATCGGCGCTGGGCAACGATGGCGCGAAGGAACGGCGCTTCGCGAAGTCGCCGGGCGCTTTGAGATAACCGGTGATCGAGTCACCTTCACGCCAGAGAATGGTCGTCGCCCCATGACGGTCTTGGAGAACTTGGCCCTTGAGCGCGTAATCCTGACACTACGCCAGACACCCCCGTCCCAAGTCTGGATCGTCTACGGGGCAGTTACGGAATACCAAGGCGGCAATTACCTGCTATTGGAGCGGGCGATTATGCGTCGCTACACTCCTCGTGAATAAAGCAAGTTTGCACAAAGACGAGAGAGCATGCTGCAAGCTTTTACGGCGACCAAATTCCACGACGTGCGCGGCGGGCCTCTTCTTCCGCCTCCTGCAACTGGCGAGCAATTCGCGGCGAGTCGCCGGGGTAATGCGACACGCGCGCCAAACCCGCACGAACCAATTCCTCGTTTAGCATTCGCCCGTCGACGTAGACATACGCGAGGAATCGATCGTATCGGTCCTTACGCCGTTTATCCATGCGCAGTTCCAGTCGCCCTGACGCGAGAAACCGACGTGTGAACTCCGTCGCCTCAGGTCCCCACGGTTCGATGGGATGGTCGGGCTTAACGGTCTCAGGCGTATCAATACCGATCAAGCGAACGTAGGCTTGAAGCGATTGGCCTGAAGATCCGCCCGCATCTTCGGCGGGCCGAACGACCAACGTATCGCCATCAACGACGCGCACCAGGTCGTAAACGCCCTCATGGAGAACTGCCGCCGTTTGAGATGTTGGCTCGGATACGACAATCTCGTAACCGCGCCGCGCGAGCAGTAAAGTCAGCAGGAAGAGAAAGAGGATTCCACCCCAGGACCATCGCCGGCGGTAGCCACGACCAGAGGGAAACAGGCCGCGAAAATCGTCACGGGCCACGGCAGAAAGACGTCAATTCTCACTAAAGCCAAATTGTTCAGCCGGTTCGCGCCCTACAGGGAACTGAATGAATTTGCGATAGCAATCGCGGCACAGATCATATCGCAAAAGTCGGCCGACATCCTCGGAAAGCGTCTCGATCTCTTCCGCGCTAAGCCCCTCCAGAATCTCATGAATTTCGCTCAGGTGGTCGCGATCATCCTGGTGCTCCTCGGTGTCGAGCGGCTCCAAAGGAGTAGTCACTTCGACACGCACCATATACCGCGTTTCGCCGGAATCGAGGACCCGTTTGCAACGGTCGCACGAGTAAAGGATCATCGCCCGCGCCTCTGAGGATGGAAGAAAACGATGGAGAGAGGTTGGGAGGATCAAAGGAGTGGATTCCAAACGTCTCTCTTCATCGTAATGGCAATGCGCGCCGCGGAGCAAGACGTTCTAGCAAGATTTTTCGGCTGTCCCAAGTTACATAGTGGCTGCGCCCAAGACGCATCGGTAAAATATCTTCGCACGATGCGGGGCGAATTCGGTGGGAGTTACACAACCCTTCACCCTCGCGGAGACAGCGTATGATCAACGTCGGTTCGGAACGCGCTTTGTCGGCAAGCGTGCTGGTGTTGAACCGCTTCTACATGGCGGTTCACGTAGTCAACGTTCGCCGAGCGTTCGGTCTGCTTTATCGCGATCTGGCCGAGGTGATCTACGTCGAGGATGGTCAGTACTTCAACTACGACTTCGCCTCTTGGCTCGAATTGAGCCTGCGCCGGGGGGCGGCCAAGCGAGCCCACGAGGATTGGATTCGAACGGTGAATTTTGAGATCCAAGTCCCACGCGTGCTGCGATTACTGCATTATGACCGCACGCCGCGTCAAACCTTGCGATTCAGCCGGCGTAATCTGTTTGCTCGGGATGAACACCGATGCCAGTACTGTGGCGAGGCGGTCCCCTATGCTCAATTAAGCTTGGACCATGTCGTGCCTCGCAGTCGTGGTGGAGCCACGACCTGGGAGAATGTGGTGACCAGCTGCAAACCATGTAACACATACAAAGGAGGCCGCACGCCGCAGGAAGCACGGATGAAGCTAATCCGTAAGCCGGTCAAGCCGAAGCAAAGCCCACTCCTGGCGCAAAAATTAGGAAATCCCAAGTATGAAATGTGGAAGGCGTTTCTTCCGCATGCGGCTTCGGTTGATGTCTCCTAGATCGTTAGGCTCCGCCAGCAAAACAAGTCACTTCTCCATCTTGTTCCTGCGTAAGGCAATTGCGTTCTGGCGTGTGGCCGCACCCGACGGCGGAATCCCATCGCCGTAAAAGCGATTTTTCGCAGAGATCTATGTTCGACCTCGTTCCCGATTGGCTTATCGAATGGCATGCCCGCTATCCGTATGTGCCGAAAATGCTTCTGGCGGGCATCTTGGTATCGACGGTGTGCGCGGTCATTGGCTGCTTCATTATCCTGCGTCGCATGGCGTTTCTCGGCGACGCGCTGGCGCACTCGATGCTGGCGGGGGTGGTCGGCGGCTATTTGCTCATGAAACTAGCATTCGGCGTAGAAGCCAGCGCTCCGGCCATGGTGCTCGGTTCAATCATTGCCGCGTTGCTGACCGTGGCGTCGATCGGGTTCATTTCGCAGGTGTCGCGTATCAAGGAAGACACCGCCATCGGAATCATGTATACAGGCGTCTTCGCCG
>CAYWIS010000002.1:0-11697 GCA_964458385.1 uncultured Pirellulaceae bacterium | reverse complement strand
CTTAGATTTGTATCACTTTGTTATCGGTTCGGTGTTAGTGGTATCGGACGCCGAGCTATGGATGATGGCGGGCGTTGCGGCGTTTGTGCTGACCATGGTGATCCTGTTTTACCGACATCTTAAGATCGCCAGCTTCGATCCGGTCATGGCGGCGTCCATCGGTATTCCCGTGGTCGCGCTGGAGTACCTTCTTACTGCCTGCACGGCCTTGGTCGTAGTAAGCGCAGTCCAGATAGTGGGCGTCGTGCTGGTGGTCGGCATGTTGGTCACACCCGCCGCATCGGCGTACTTGTTATGTGACCGGCTAAGCCGCATGATTTGGGTTTCAGCGCTGTTGGGCGCTGTCAGCTTCTTGGCCGGTTACGCGATGTCGGAATACCTGAACGTGGCGCCGGCCGCAGCCATCATCGTGGTGGGAACGGGCTTGTTTCTCCTCATCCTTACCTGCGCTCCGCGATATGGGATGATTGCCGATTGGCTCCGTCGTCGCCGCGCCGTTCCTCAGCAATTGGTGGAAGATGTTCTAGGCGCCATCTTGCGTGCGCCCGAGCCGCAAATGGCGGTGGACACGGTATCCCGCCACGTGGACGAACGTCCCGAGCGAGTGCGTCGGGCAGTTCGCTCCCTCGCACGAGATGGACTGCTGGACGTGAAGGACGGTACGATTCAGTTAACCGAGGAAGGCGAGCGGCAAGCGCAACGCTTGGTGCGCGCACATCGCTTGTGGGAATCCTATTTAGAGCAGGCGGGCGCCCCCCCCGAGCAACTTCACCCGGCCGCCGACCGCCTAGAGCATGTGCGCGCCCCCGAAGCGATAAAGTACCTTGATGACAAGCTCGGACATCCGCTCCGCGATCCTCATGGCTCGGAGATTCCAGAAGACGCGGCGGTGACGGAGCCGGGCACTCCGGTCAATGCAAGCCTCCTGCGCGAAGGGCGCGTAGCAACCGTCACGGCGATACGGCCGCCCGCCGAGAAAACGCCCTTAACGGTGGGCATGCGGGTTGTTGTCGGACCACGCCGCGATCGCGGCGCCGTCTGGACGTTGCATCTCCCCGATGGGAGCGAATTACTGTTGGACCATCAGACGGCTGATGCTGTGACTGTCGTTATTGAGCCGGACGAATCGTCATCCACCAAGGAATGATGGTGATCGCACAAGGGCAGCTTGACTCTGGCGCCTCCCGCCCGGTGGACGTTCTCTTGATGCGCTAGCTCTTGAGCTTAAGCTGAGCACTTTCGCATACGCCACGCTGTTGCACGGATCCCGGATTTACGGTGCGTTCGTGCATTGGATGACAATTTCTTACTTTCCGCCGCGTACGATCGACGTCAAATATCCCGTCGCCATGCCGACCAACAGGCCGGACACATGCGCGGTATTCGCCATGTGAGGTATGACCCCGGCCAGCCCCATGAACAGCCACGCCAACACGATGACGATGGTCATACCATCCAGGTAGAATCCCGAGCGTGGTTCGAACTGCATCTTCATCCAGATGTATCCGAATAGACCATACACAACCCCCGACATTCCGCCGAATACGGGATTGCCGGTGTAAACGTACTCGGCGATGTTCGAAACGACAGCGATTGTCAGCGCCATCGCTCCCAACCGCCAAGTACCGCGACGCTCCTCAACCATGCCTCCCAGCACAAACAACGCAAACATATTGAAAAGGAGGTGGGTCACGGAGAAATGCAGAAAGATCGGCGTCACGGTGCGCCAAAGTTGGCCCTCTTTTACTTCACGAAACCCATCTCTCGCGTGGGCCGCCAGTCCCTGGTCGTCGACCTAAACTCGAGCAAAACTCAGGTGCCCAGCCACGGACCAATCCGAGCCAAAATTCGACGTGAGCGACACAAACAGACTTAACGCAATTAGCACCACGGTTAGCGGTCGCCGCTGGACAAGGGGGCGGGTCCAACGGTCCCCCATATCGTACGTGTTCCGCCGAATCTGTTCGCGCCGAGCTTGTTCCTCACGACGCAATTCGACCGCCCGCCGCGCCGCTTCGCGATAACGTTCATCATTCGGGTTTTGGACGAACTCCTTGAATTCGTCCCGAGCGCGATCAAGCTGATTCTCGTCGCGAACCCAAATTGCCCAGCCTGCCGAATCTTGCTCTGCCTTTACCTCCACACCTTGCGTGAGCAGATAATCAGCGAATCGATTTGCATCGTCTTTTGTCGAGAGAGTTCCAATCTGGCGCATCGACCTCGGTCGGAAAAGTGAAATCCCGGCTTGTCTTCGTCCCCACGCAGCGGGGAACCTAATTGTAGTGTGAACCGCAAGTAGAACCAACGCGGGAAGGAAGCCGCGACTCGTCTAGCCCCATCGGCGGCGGTTTGGTACCTTTTTCCCCACTTGCGCGACCCTGCGTGTAATTTCGGGCGAAAGGAGTCCCCATGCGTACCATCGCGATCATCAATCAAAAGGGCGGTGTTGGCAAAACGACAACCGCGGTCAATCTTAGCGCTGCCTTGGCCCGCGCGGGCAAACGGGTGTTCCTGATCGACATGGACCCGCAGGCGCACGCCACCCTGCACTTTGGTTTGGCCCTTTCCGAGGACGAGGGTTCGATCTACCACGTGTTGACCAGCGACGCAAGTCTGGCCGACGTCCGCCAGCAGATCGCAGAGAATCTCTGGCTGGCGCCAGCGCACTTGGACTTGGCGGCGGCCGAGATCGAACTAGCGGGCGAAGTGGGACGAGAATTGATCCTGCGTGACAAACTAGCGGCCGACCCGGAAACGTTCGACTTTCTAATTATCGACTGCCCGCCCTCGCTGGGAGTGCTCACGCTCAATGCATTGACCACCGTAAACGAAGTGTTCCTGCCGCTCCAGCCGCACTTTTTGGCCTTACACGGCGTGAGCAAGTTGCTCAAAACGATCCAAATCGTGGCGCACCGTCTGAACCCCAACCTGCGGCTATCGGGGGTCGTGTTGTGTATGTACGACTCAAACACGCGGCTAGCGGCCGAAGTTAGCCGCGACGTCGGCGAGTTCTTCGAAAGTCATCAGCAGAATAACCGCCCGTGGGCCGACGCCAAGTTCTTTGAAACTCGCATCCGCCGTAACATCCGTCTGGCCGAAGCGCCCAGTTTTGGGGCTTCCATCTTTGACTATGCACCCAACTCCAACGGAGCAGAGGACTACCGCAATCTGGCTATGGAACTGCTTGGCGTCAAAGTTTCGGCTGATAACGACACGCTGGCCGCTGTCGCCCAGGAAAATTGAGATTCGGCTCGACATCTTTATCTCTGTTTGTCCGGCGCGCCGAAGCTATTCGTTATCCAAGCGGTCGTTATGAACCAGATCCACCTGTCTCGCATCGTTGTGGGGGCCGCGGTCGGAATTTTTGTGTTGGCTGGCATACCGCCCCAACAGTCCAGTGGCTGGCAGGAGCCAGCGCTGGCGGAAAGTGCCGATCAAGCTCCCCGCGAGCCAGAGATTTCATCGGCCACAACCGAGTCGACCGAAGCGGCTCCGCCTGAACCAGCGCCGCTTCCCTTCGATCCAGACCTCGCGCCCTTGGAGGAATCGGCGCGACCCAATGGCGATACCCAATACACCGGATCGCGAATCTCGTTCGGCGATCCGCTGCCGCCCTTGCGCCCCACCGCGACTGCGGCTCCCACGCCGCAAGATACTAGAGACGATCGCCGCCAACTGTCGCAGCTCGATCAGCAGCGGCGACATTCGCCAGAATCCGCTTTGTCCCGTGTGCAGCAGGTTTTGGAAACCGATCCTCATCACCCTGTCGCCACAGCGATTCTGGCCGAGATTCAACTCGAATCGTTCCAGTTCGTCGAAGCTTTGGCTACCGTCGAGTCGGGCTTAGAACACTCACGTCAGGATCGCCGCCTGCGCCGTTTACGGGCTGAATCGTTGCTTCGATTGGCCCGTTGGCAAGATGCTCAACGCGCTATCGACGAATTGTTGGAACAACCCGAAGCATCGCCTGAGGAGCTAGCAGCACTCTACCTTTTGCAGGGCGATCTGAAAGCGCAACGGCCAAATAGCGATGTTCGCGAAGCGCTGGAATCTCACTGGAAGGCGGCCAATGCGGCTGCCGAGGCGGTCCGCGCTACGGATCCGGAAACGAGAGTGGAAGGCGTACGCCTCTCCCTCAAGGCGTACTTAGCAATTGCCCGTGACATCGGCCAGGGCAAATGGCGCAACGGCCAACAGTCGTTTGAGCGGTGGATTCGCCATGCCCAAGAAACCGCTGAGGCCCTGGCTCCCGCCGCAGAAGCTCGTGAGTGGCGGTTCGATATTCAGTGTCGCGCTCTGGAGGCAAGCGCTGCGTCGGCAGGGCAAATCGACCCGGCCCCTTATGCCACGACGGCCAAAGAGCTTGCCGTACTGTTGCTCGACGAAACAACCGACCTGATGCGTCGTGCACAAATTCAGGGCCGCCTGGGGGCGGCGCTCCTGGAAGCTGCCGATGCAATGCAAGACGCCGGCCAACATGACGTGTCTGCGGATTACAGCCGCGACGCCCAACGTTTGCTCGAAGCGGCCTTAAGCTATCGCAACGAAACGGCCGAGTATCGCTTTCGATTAATCCGCGCTTATGCACTACTTGGCGCCGAACGCGCGCTGGCCGGAGATCACCGGGCGGCGGTTACCTGGTACAACAAAGCGGAACCACTTCTTCGGCGCCCTGGTCCGCCGGCCGGCCATCCCCAGTCGGCTCGATTCGGAAAGGCGTTAGTGAACATGGCCGTTTCGTACTGGCGCGCAGATCAGTATGAAAAAGCCCTGACTCTTACCGAGTTCGGTCTTCAAGCGATGCAGCATGCGGTGGAGCATGGTCAGTTAGACAGAAACGCTCTCGCCGATCCGCTGCGCAATCTTACGCACATGAACCGAATCCTCGGAAACACCGAGCAGGCCGATCGCTATCAGGCCCGACTGGTCGACTACCAGACACCCGTCGCCGATAACGACAACCGCGATTGAAGTTTTTCCCTCGAGTTCAGTTCGCTTGCCTATCTAATTCGGGAAGCGAGATCAGTTGTTGCGCCTTGGGACTTCGGTGAATTGTCCTAGGAGTGACAGAACAACGCCTCTTTCTGTTATGCTGAATCAGGTAGCGAACGCAGGCGTTGCGATGGGCGACGATCACCCGCGGGTCGCTTTGTCCTGGCCTAACTACGTGCCCATAACGTGCTTGCCCGAATATTATTTCTGCTGATCGCCATTCCTCTGATCGACCTGGTGTTATTGCTGCTCTTGGCAGAGGCAACCAACTGGCTGTTTACCATTCTGCTGATTCTGGCGACCGGAATTGTGGGAGCTTACCTGGCAAGATATCAGGGTTTAGCGGCGATTCGTCGCATTCGTAGCGACCTTGCGCATGGCCAGATGCCCGCTGCCGCCGTGCTAGATGCAGCCTTGATTCTTCTCGCAGCAATTTTTCTACTTGCCCCGGGCGTGGTGACAGATATTGTCGGCATTTCGTTACTTATCCCCTCGGCGCGGCGTCGGTATGGGGAGTGGATTGCAGAATGGAGCAGATCGCGATTGCGCAAGGCGCGTACGGGCGCCCCCGCAGGGCGTCATTCGGTGGTGATCGACTCCTATGTGATCGAGGGCACGAGCCGCGCAGAACCCAAAGCGTCCTCCGTCGAACGCCCTTCTTCGGGCCCATAACCAAGGGGCGAAACAATGCCTCGCTCCAATAATGCCCCAGCAACGCCTTACCGCCGCTTACCGCCGCGATTCAGCCTTCGCTCGTTACTGTTCATGATGCTCCTTGCAGGACTGCTTCTTGGACGCTACGGCCTGGGGCGGTTAGAGGCGGCGCGGGAGCAAGCCGCGTTGGTGGAACTTCAAAAGTATGGCGCCGACATTCAGTTTCATGGCGGACGGGCCGTGGGCGTTTCCTTTTCTGGCAATCGTTTCCACCCAAACGCCTTAAAAGCTTTGGATCGCCTGCCCAATTTGCAGCGGTTGGTCTTAATTGACACAACGGTTAGCGATGCAGACCTGTCGCGTTTGGCGTCATTGACGCAGTTACAGCAACTACTGTTACTTGGCGGCGCCGTCACAAACGACGGGATGGAGCACTTGGGCCGCTTGAAACAACTTCGTGTCTTGCGCCTGGATCATACGCCAATCGGCGACCTAGGCGTGCAGCACTTCGCGCAGCTTCAGCGACTGGAACGCCTTGATCTAGCAAGTACCGATGTTACGGATGCGGGATTACGTCAATTAACCAATTTGCCGCGACTACAGCAACTCAACCTGTGCGGTACGCAAGTGACCGAACAAGGAGTGCAGCGATTTCAACAAATTCGACCGAGTACAAAAATCCTACGCTGATTGTGGGATGTCGTGTACAGGCGTCATGTTTTATCCTAAACTCAGGCCTTCGCCTGCAACGTAGACGGCATCGCGGGCTGCAGACTCAAGCACCCCGCGCGTAACTCAAACCACAAGGTGAGGCAAGCCGGCTCCTTCGGCAGAAGACAGCGGTGCGGCTAGTCGCTCTCTCCACTCGCTCACTTCTCACCGCGTGGGCCCAACTGAAATTTACACGCTGCATACTTCGAAGGAAGGTCCGCCGCATGGGTGGACCCGCTTCGATCGACTATCCCGTTGGAGAACGATTTCAATGACCGACGAAGAAACTCCCGATCAGGAAAAAGAAGAAGTGGTGCCCCAGGACGATCCCGAGGTGGTGGAAACCCTCGAATCGTTCGGGGCGCGGCTCGATCTCAACGAAGACGGCTGGGTGTGGCGCGTCATCCTCTACGAGAAGGGAGGCTGCGACGAGGCGTTGGAATGGGTCAAACGCCTGCCGGAACTCACCGAGCTGTGGGTGATCTACACGAAAGTATCACCGCAGGCGATTGAGGCTCTTCAAAAGGAACGTCCCGAACTGACGATCTACAAGTAATCGGTCACCGCGTTGGACGGTGCAGAGCGAGTGTCGGGTCAAACTCCACCCTCCAGCCTCGCTCCTCTAATTGCTTCGGGGCGATCGAGCCAAACGCTCCCTCATCGAGGAACACCGTTGCTACCTTGTGGGTCTGAATCCAAGCCGCCGGGTTCTTGGGGCCCGGCGCGCCTAGGAACATTCGCGATACCGCTTCGCGCTTTGACGCTCCCCAAGCCATCAAGAGTAGATGGCCGGCCGATAGGATCGTTGAAATCCCCTGAGTGACGGCATATGTCGATGGCTCCAAACTCACCGGGCCATCGGCATTTTGCAGCAGGAAATCGTTACGATTGGCCCGCTGCGTACTTCCCGCCATCTTGATTAGCATCGTGCGGGTTTCAGGATCGGCGGCCCCGTATTCCACAAACCCGATATGTCCGCCGGCCTCTTCGTCGCGGTCAATCGCACCCCCAACGCCAATCCCCAGCAATTGCAGACGGGCTCCTTGATCGCGCACGAGTTGATCGTAATCGTTCAACGTCTGACGGATGTCAGCTAGGACGGGATGTTCGGCGTCGGGTTTAATGCGTATTTCGGGCGGCGAGCCTTCTTCGCCGGGAAGAGTACACGCCGTCCAATCGTCCGGCCAGTCGTTAAGAATTTCCTCCAGACGCGAGCTTGATACGATCCGGCCATCTTCGAAGTAGCAGCCGCGCGGCGTAAAAACCCTCTCTGCCGAAAATCCTCCAACCCCCACGCGAAGATTGCGCCAAGCCCAATTATAGTAGGCAGGATAAGCGCCAAAGTACTCATCTAGGAAAACGACATTCCGCGCTAGAAAGGCGGGCTTTTCGTCCTGCCTTGGTCCGTCAAGTCGCTCCCAGATCGTTCTCCAAACATCAATGGGACTGCGTCCCGTTGCGCCGCCCAACGCGACGCCGGGGTTTGATGCACACCAATCAAGGATAAATTCCGCGGTCGCCGCAACAGCCTCTTCCTTTTGTCGAAAAACGAATACTTGTTTGCTCATGCCCGAGTGTTGTAATCAAAAGTAGGAAATCAATTGACGCTGGGGACGCGAAAGCAGCCATCCGCGGGAGAACCTGGATGACGCCTCCCATGATGCATAAGCTCTCCTTTGTAATTCGTTATGGCACACTTTGCACGCGCATCCACATACGTTTGGCAGCCTTTTTCCCGGGTAGCTCCGTCCGGGCGCTGTTACCAAACGTAACTTCGGCGTTGTTTACCAGATGAATGGCGTCCCCACTTGCTTCCAATGTCTCCTAGAAACCTGCGAAAACCTGCAAACGCCAAAATTGTGAGGGGAAACCAGCCACCGCTGATGATGATGACAGCTAGGGTAATCTCCAGGTTAACCGTTATACTTCCGTGCTCTTGGTTCTCGCACACCGCTCTTAATCCTGATGTGGCACGCGAGCGCCGACGCAGGTCTATACTTTGCAGGTCGATAGCCTGAATCCGTGTATGCCTTCTCGACTTTTCGCAATTGGCGATGTCCACGGATGTAGCGCCGCCCTTGAGACGCTGCTCGACGCAATTGCGCCGACCCCGGCTGACATCGTGGTGATGCTCGGCGATTACGTCGACCGCGGCCCGGACAGCCGAGGAGTGATCGACCGCCTATTGCGGCTCCAGAATGAATGTCGCCTACGACCGCTGCTCGGCAATCACGAACTCATGTTCCTGGCGGCTCTACGTGGCGAAGCCGAGTTCCGCTTCTGGTATAGTTGCGGGGGAGATGCGACGCTTGCTAGCTATGGGAGCCGTCTCGAGGATGTCCCCCAGGAGCATCTTGAGTTTCTTCGCAATTGCCGGCCGTACTTCGAAACGCCCGAGTTTCTCTTTGTCCACGCCAATTATGAGCCCGATCTACCGTTGAACCAACAACCCGCCGACACACTTTTTTGGAAGCACCTTTCGTATGGCCTTCCCGCAAGGCACCAATCGGGCAAAACGGCGGTCTTGGGGCACACGCCGCAAACTTCGGGACAGGTGCTTGACTTGGGGCATCTCCTTTGCCTGGATACCTACTGCTTCGGATCAGGCTATCTAACGGCCATGAACCTCGACACAGGGCAGATCTGGCAAGCAGACCGGTTTGGCCGAATGCGTGACGATTGCTAACACCGTCGCCAAGGGCAACAGTCGTCAGAATGCGCGCATCTTGCGATCGCCAGGGCGGTTGCCTATCGTAGGATCGCATAGTGCGATCAATCGCGATCGCAAGTCATCCTTTTGGAGGTCGGTTTCATGCGAGTTGCACCTGGATTGGCTATTTTGTTCGGATTCCTCTTGGCATCACCGGGCTTGGCTGAGGATTCCAATCCCAAGACGCCGCGTTTCTTTGAAATGCGCATTTACGTCACACACCCCGGCAAATTGGAGGCGTTACACGAACGGTTTCGTAACCACACCAATCGCCTCTTTGAAAAACATGGAATGCAGTTGGTTGGCTATTGGACGCCCGTCGACGGCGAGGAGAAGGAAAATACCTTGATCTATCTGCTGGCTTATCCTGATCGTGAGTCACGCGAGAAATCGTGGAAGGCGTTTCTCGACGACCCGGAATGGAAGAAGGCCTTTGAGGAGTCGCACAAAGACGGCCCGATTGTGAAAAAGGTCGAAAGCAAATTCCTGACTCCAACGGACTATTCCAAGATCCGATAGCCCCAAAGACGTTTCGGGCGAGGTGGCGTTCCCCACTTCATCGCAGTATGCGTTTACGAGCAACGATGAGAAGCGTATCCACGGTGTTCCCGGTGGGTTGATTGGGAACAGAGGCGAGCTCGAATTCGCGCTGGAACTGCCCATCAGTTCCAGCACTCACCGTTGGACGTCGTCCGGTGACAATTTGCCCACCTCAATCCGCAGAAGATCTTCCCGATAATCCGACACGTCAACTCGGATTTCTGGGGGCGTAACGTTCTAAAGCCCAAGATCAATAACCCCAGCAGGCGCATCGCATGTTTTACAGATAGCGACGGTTCTTATCGTAACCGTAGCTCACGCGGCGAAACTGGCTAGTCGCCCACCCTAAAATGCTTCTGTAGAGGCGTTGGGACAAAAACGCCTTGCGAATTGAACTTAGTGATAGCAAGGCTTCGCTGGCCAAGGGCACGTGGGGCGTCCGCAACCGCGGCGAACATTTGGGCTCGCTTTGAGCCGCAGGAGCAGGTGTTTTCCGAGTCCCAGTGTACCGCACCCTTGCCGGCCAGGTCTTCCCGTCGCTTTGTGAATCGCAATACGACTTGAGGGGTCGACCGAACTGCCAAAACTCCGGGTCGTAATGGCGAAGAGAGTTATCAAAGAACAACGTCGTGGCCTGCCTTGAAAGAAGCCTCACGATCTGCCTTTGTAATCCGCCGCGGTCCGGCCGAAACCTCCCGAATGACGTTCACGACGAATCTGCGGAGCCAGGAGAAATTATTGCAAATGAGTAGGCCGCGTTCGTAAAATATACCTACGTTTCGTTCCGTACCGTCGGAGGACGCGATGCTCGCCAATTCGCCGCCGCGCCGTCGGGGAGGGTTCCTGGTCCCTTTCCTGGTGTCGGCCAATTTGCACGCGGCGGCGATCTTCGTGCTCATGTCCACTCTAACGCCAGCGCCGCCTCGCAGCCCTGCGCCGGTGGAAATCGCTCTCATCTCATCCGATGACGCTGCAGTCGCCATCGAAACGCAATCGGTAACTCTGCAGATCGAAGAGGCAGTTTTCGAATCGGCAGTCTCCCCCCCGTCTTTGCGGCCAACCGAGTTGGCCATTTCTGCCCCTCCATCGCCGGTGATGGAGCAACACGCAAGTTTCCGCCCATCCGTGGATGCGGCCGCCCAGCCGGACATGGATAGCCTATTGGTTGTCCATTCGATCGCAAAGTTCGCTGGTTTGCATGACGCCGGGAGGATGGACGACCGGGCGGGGATTGCGAGAGGCGTCGGACAACCGGGCGGTAGACAAGCGTCGTTCTTTGGCACAACCGCCTACGGCGACCGCTTTGTCTACATTTTAGATATGTCAGGCAGCATGAATGAAGGGAGCGGCGTCGATCAGAACCGTTTTCGCCGCGCGACCGACGAATTGCTGGCGTCGATCGACCGTCTTGCGCCGGAGCAAATGTTTTACGTGTACTTGTTCTCCCACATTACGCGGCCCCTATTTGACGAATCTCCGCATTTCCCTCGATGGCGGACCGCAACGCCCGAGAACAAGCAACTGTTGCGTGCGTGGCTGGAAACGATTGAACCTGGCGGCAATACCGACCCGAGGTTGGCGTTACTTCTGGGATTAAACCTTGGCCCAGATGCGTTGTTTTTGCTGTCCGACGGCCGATTTAACGGAAAGGAAAAGGAACTTACCGTCGGGTTAACGAAGGCACGAAAACGCGACGTGTCGGGATTCGAATCCGATGCGGTCCGCATACCCCCCATTCATAGTTACGCTTTTGAAGACACACTGGCGTGTCATTCCATGCAGGAACTGGCCTTCACCACCAGGGGTATCTATCGCTTTATCCCGCCGCTCACACGAGGGGAAGGCGGCAAAGCGGCGCCACTTGATCCGCAAGTCTTGGCCGAAAACCTACTGAAGACGGCAGAATCAATGGAGCGCGCTGGCCGCCACGCGGAAGCCTGGGAAAAGTACCGCGAAGTGCAGCAGGATTATCCGAATACCCTCGAAGCCGAAATTGCCCCGTTCGGGAGGCGCGACGGCCCCGCGACGCTGTCGTGGCTGCGTCCGTCGCTGTTGACCTTGCCGCCTTCGCATGGCACGTCGATCTCTGA
>CAYWIS010000001.1:50082-93486 GCA_964458385.1 uncultured Pirellulaceae bacterium | reverse complement strand
AACCTACGACCCGGCGGTTAACAGCCGCCTGCTCTACCAACTGAGCTACAGGGGAATGTGTGTTGTTAGTCTAGGTTGCGCTCCCCAGCCGTGCAAGTGGGGTGCAGCACAACTAGCTTCGTCGGCAGTTGGGCGCCGTCGTCTTGAATCTTTATGACGGAAAATAGACCCAAATGGTTCGCGCCGTACTGGTTAGCAGCGGCGGGGAACACGAACAACAACAAGGGGGGAACAGCTATTTTTTGGGGCGGAGGTAGCCGGCGCTGGATTCGAAGTAGCGTTTTTGCCGGTGCTGGGCGGAGTCCTGCGGCTCCTCCATGCGGCGCTGGAGATCTTCCAGGTTCGCGGCGCAAAAGCGGCAGCCGCTGACCTCGATGTGAAACTTGATGAAGTCCGCATGGCCGGGGTCCATCGCCTGGAGCAGGTAGCGTCCCAACTCCTCTCGAGTGGGGCAGCTAATGCGGTGACGCCGCCACACCTCGCCCAGGGAATGGATGCCGGCATCGCGGCGATGGTTGATTGCGGTCAACTGGGCCAGCAGTTCGGGCTGCTCGCGCAAAGCGGATTCGATGGCGGCCATTTGGGCCGGCGGCAACGCTTCGTCCAAGTAAGCTTCCAGTTCGGCAGTTGTGACCATGGCGAAGTTGAGCGGAAAAGCAATGCGTGGGAACCAGGAGGCGGTTAATCGCCCACATTCTTTTACGAGGCGCTGGGAGGAATAGGCTTTTCTTCGTAGGGTTGGACCACCACAAAGCCCTGGCCGCGGAACTCCATTTGGAATGATTCGCCACTGCCGCGGCCGAGGAACGTTTTAAAGGAAATATCGGTCTTGAACTCGGGCGAGAGCGTGCCCGACCAGGCGACCGTGGCGTTGGGGTCGGTGCGCACCGGCTGGTCGGGGGTGACGATAAGCGTCATCGGCTCATAATGGGTCGTAATGGCGATCATGCCCGTCCCGCGCAGCTCGACGTTGAACAGTCCCCCGGCGGCGATCGCGCTTATTTTCTTTTGAAAGCGAATGTCCCACTGAATCGAGGGTTCAAACGCCAAGAGGTCGTTGCCGTTGACCACAAGGGACTCACCCTGAAGGTTAAGAATCTGCACCTTTTTCCCTTCGTCGGCCAAGTACAGCCGGCCGGCGCCGCTGGCCTTGGTCAGCTTGGCGCCTTCGCCGGTCATGGCTTTCTTAAGCAACTTGCCCAGGCCCTGCTCCAACATTCCTTCGCGGGTGAACTTGATGCTGCCAATGTAAGCGATCATGGAGCCCGTCTTGGTCCAAACATCGCCGTTGAGGTTGACCTCGAGCATGTACGGACTTTCGAGCTCGAACAAACCCTGGCCGCGATCGCGTTGGCGAGACTTTTCGACGAACTCTTGAAGCGTGTACCGCTGCATCAGCGACTCCCAAGAAAAACTATGAGACGGGTAAGAGGCGAGGAGCGGTGCGGCCTCCGACGGGATGGCGCCGGTTGGGCAATCGCTTTGACGGGTCCGCGATTTACTCTCCGTATAACTCGGGAAACACGTCTTGAGACAGGTTCTGCTTACGGATCACGTTGCGCAGACGAGCCAAGAAGTCAAACTTGTAGTTGGCCACATTCTGCTCGGAAATTCCCAGTTGGGCGGCCACGTCTTTGTTGGCCCAGCCGCGCACGAAGATCAACTCCGCGCATTGAATCTTGATCCACTCGCCACGTTCCTTCCAACGGCCGACCTGTTCCTCTAAAGCAGCAACGAGGGCCTTTTCCTCGAGTTGGCGGCGTTCACCGCTGCGAACAATGCTGCTGGCCGGGCGCGAGTCGGCGGCGATTTGCCGCGGGTTGCTTGAGGCGTCGCCCGCCGACGAGAGCGGCAGGGCGGGGCGGCGGCCTTCGCGGCGCAGGTAGTCGGTAATTTTGTACGCGCAGATGGAGAACAAGTAGTTTTCCAGCGAGCGGCGGGCGTCGTAATTGGGCAGACTATTGAGGAACCCAACAAAGGTGTCTTGGACCACGTCCTCGCTGGGGGCGCGACGGCCCAGACGGCTTTCGACAAACGCCAAGAGCCGCCCTTCGTACCGGGCGATCAAGTCGTTCCAGGCGTCGGAGTCTCCTTGACGGATGCGGGCGATCAAAAGGTCGTCCGCGTCGGCGGCTGAAGCCATGCAACGTGCGGCGTTAGATCCACGGAAACCAGCTCGCTGCGAAGAAAATTGCAGCGACCAACGCCAGTATCACGGTTGCGGCGGCGAAACGCAAGCGCCGGGTGTAAACCCCGCGCGTGACGTGCTCGGCCTTCAGATAACCCAACAGCACGGCCAATAACACGAACAAGGCGCCGCTTCCTAAACCGATCTTCAACAACCGACTGAAAGTGAGAGCCTCTTTCCAGTCTTCTTCGATCTGGCGGCGAAACGCTTCGTCAAACTCCAACAGCGCGTGAGCCTGGTGCATGGGGCCGAAGGAGAACTCGGGCCGCTCCTCAAACGTGACGATCGGCTGAACTTCGTAGCGGATGTAGCGCGAGGCGTTGTTCACGCCCAGGTGGTGGTCGACGTACTCGTCGGCCGCGGTTCGGATCGCCTCGGCCAGTTGGCGGCGGGCCTCACCGAGGCTGTAGTGGGGTCCTGACGAGACGGCAATGCGTTCCCGCTCGCCCACTTTCGACGGTGAAGCGTCCACCCAGTCGGGACGATCCTCGGGGTAAATCACGCGCGGCGGCTCGGCTGAGAGTGTCGTACGCTTCTCGGCTGCTGGCGGCGCGGCGGCATCGTCCGCCGCCTGCGGTGCAGCGCTTTTGGTTGTATTTAGCGCGGCAGAAGCCTCGGACTCGTCGGCGCGAAGCGAAGCGGCGACGAGCAACGGAAACGCCACGGCGAACAAGATGAGTCCTACTTTCATCGCTGCGTCTCCTGATTTCGATTCTCGCCCAACGGGTTGTCCTTGGGAGACATCCACGGGGCGGCCAGTTGTACGCCCAACGCCATGGCGGCGGCCAGCATCATTCCCAAAGGCTGAGGGAACGTCCAGATCAGGTGCAGTACCCACGCCCAGAGGACCGCGGCGCCTACGGCCAACATGCCAACACGGGTGGAACGCAACGGGTCAGCCTGACGCCACCATCGCAAGGCGAGCAACAGCCCGCCAAAGTAGACTAGGAATCCCGCCAATTGCAGCCCGCCGTCGGCCGCCTCCATGTTGGAAAACGCATCGGGCGCAAGAGGACGTCGCGTGAGTTGATCCAGGTGCGGCTCAACGAACAGCAAACGCCAGGCAAGGAACGAAACGGCGCCCAGTCCCAACCCCGCCACAAGCATGACAAACCGGCGAACCATGGGATCGCCGGTGTCGCCTTCCCAAAATTTGGAGACGGTGAGCACCGTCCAGGCGCCGGCAATGGCCGTCATGGCAAACCAAGTGAAAAACGCCCAAGATTGAACTGAGCCGTCGAACGAAAACCCGGCCGCCAAAAGCATTACCAAAGACAATACGCCAACCACGGCCGCAGAAACGAGCCACGATCCGGTCAGTTCGGCGAGACGCTCCCCGAGGGTTTTTTGTGCGAGCCTGCGAAGGGCCGCTTGGCGCCACTCCTCACGCGTTTCCCGGGGCGACGGAGTCCGTTGATAAACAGTGGCATATGTTACCGCCTGGGCAGCCGACGCAGATCCCGCCGCACCACCGGTGACAATGGCGCAAATTCCGTAGTACGCCAACACGCCCGCCCCAATGATTAATACCACGGGAAGCAAAATATGGGCGTTAAGGAGCACCACCAACACCAATGCTACGAAAACCAACACTTTGGTCGCGGTGCTGCCACGTCCCTGATTCAACCAGACTTTGGTTTGCTCCCAGCGATTGGACGCCGTTGAATCAGGCAGATAGGTAGCGTTCGCGCGGCGTCCGGCCGCCTGACGGGCCGGGGTCTGCACGACCCGTTGCGGTTTGTAGGGAGATGCCGGACGGATCGACGCAGCGGCCGCGTTGGGGTTCATCCGCACGGGGCCGAACGACATTTCGTGGTCCGACACCGCATGCTCCGAGATAAAGATCGTAGGTGAGCTTTCCAGACTTGGCGAAGTTGGACCTGAGGTCGGAGGGGCGTCCTCGATCACCAGCACATCTTCCGTGCGTGGGACGCTTCGACCGGCCACCCGTTTGTGTAAGTTGTCCGATTCCGGGCCGATATACTCGGGCCTGGGCGCCGCCGTACGGCGCACCCCCAGCGCCGCCAGATCGCCCGTGGCCAAAGCGTGCTCCAAGGCCGACAGCATCTCGCCGGCGCTTGCAAAACGGTCATCTGGGTCCTTCTCTAACGCTTTGGCGATGACCGAAGCGAAGGGCTCCTCAACCGCCGACAAATCGGGGTCGGCCGTGAGATGCTTCATGATAATTTCTTGGCTGCTCTCGCCGTCAAAGGGGACGCGGCCCGTAAGCATTTCAAAAAGCACGATCCCCAGGGCGTAGACGTCGATCTCTTTGCCGTAGCAGCCTTTGCCGATTTCTGGCGCCATGTAATGGAGCGTACCGACGCTTTCGGTCTGCCCGCTTCGGCGACTGCACGAGATGAACTTCGACAGACCGTAGTCGCCGATTTTCATCACTCCGTCGTCGTTAAAGACGTTGCCCGGTTTGAGATCGCGATGAACGATGCCGTTCTCATGCAGGTAGGCAACTCCACGGGCGATGCCGCGGAACCAAAGCATGGCCTCTTCGGGCGGCATCCCATCGGGGTAGCGGCGGAGGGCGTCGTTGAGCGTTTCGCCCGGCACATACTCCATGACTACCCAGGACTCCCCATCCTGGTCAGTGCGGATGTCGTAGAGGTCGATCAGATTGGGGTGCTTGAGATTAATGCAATGCCGCACGCCGCGCAGCTCGATATCCATGTGGCGATGGATACGCTTGAGCGCGACTTCTTTCCCGGCGTCGCTCAGGGCGAAGTAGACCTCGCCAAAGCCGCCCACGCCGATGCCGCGCTTGATCGTGTAGCCCTCTAAGGGGCGCGAACCGCTGGCGTAGACGAATTTCATGACTCGTGCTCGTGGCGCGGGGTCAGCGCCGTCCGGAAGGTTCTCGGGACCGCGTCGCTCGACGGGCAACGTGGCGGTTGGATCTGTCATAAGTCCCGATGCCTGGGGCGGTCCGCCACAAAGGCAGCCTAGTCCCCGCTTCAAGTTATGGTACGCAATCGCCGGCAAAAAAGCGAACGTCCCACACCGCCCAGCGCCAACCCGCACGCGCTCGTCGCCGCTTGCGGGGAAGCCTTGGTCGGTGTGGTATGGCCACCAACTCCGTTATGACGAGACGTTCAATGAACCCATCCGTACTCCATTAGGCCGGAATTGGCGGAAAACAGGGCGCAAATTTGCAATTAAATTTCCTCCAACGTGACGGAAAAATTGTCACCTACAATGCGCGACGAATGAGTCAGGCGGCTCTGGCCTTGGCAGGGTCGGCCGTCGATCTCGATTGGCTGTAGGGTGCGACAAAACAATGCATCGCCTTGCCGATAGAGGACCAGGTCTTGGCGCCAATCTCGGCAAACGACATGGTTTCGCTCGCTCGGTCCCAGAACACACGATTCGGCCATGAGCAAGACCGCGTCGCTATACGGTTGTGATCGCTGACGACCGAGAAAATCCAACCGCGCGGTGGCGCTCAGGGGATGCGGCTGGCGAAACCGCAACCGGACCGCTTCGCCAAGGACGATCTCCATCTGATCGCGTAGGAGCGTGCATGCGTAGACCGTTTGACCGTTAACGAGCACCGGACCGAGCGGTTCCAAGGTGTACGCTTCACCTCGACGGCGAATAATGGCGTGCCGGCGGGACAGGTCGCCGCGAATTGCAATGTCGACACGCTCGGGCCCGGTGAGGTTCTCGGGCGCGGCCTGGCCTAACGCCACCTCGTCGCGCAGACAAACCAAGTAACCGCCCACGCCGTCCACCCATAACAGAAAAGGGGGCTGCCCTTGGCGCTCGGGAGTGCGCGGCGAAGGGGATTGGGGATCGTTGGAAAGCGTTTCGTCCACAGCCAAAGTGCTCGCATAAGGCGGCCGGTGAGCCGCTAGGATTGCCGCAGACGCTCTCGGCGGATGCCGGTTCGCCTTCGAGGCCAAGCCGACCCGTGTTTCACTAAGGTCGGCCGAGGCTGCCGCACGCTGGGAATCGACCATCTTCTTGGCGCGCCGGCGAGCATCCTTGGCGACGGTATATTCGGGGGCTACTTCCAGCAATTCGTCCGCTAGAGCTAAGGCTTGGCTCCAATCGTCCGCCAACATGGCGCGATGGAGCTGGGCCGTTAACTCTTGGCTACGAACCCGCTGCGCCTGATATGTGTGACATTGCTGGGTGAGAAACTCCCAATCGGGCCACAAGGCAATGGCCGATTCCAAATGCGACTCGGCCTCACGGAACCTCCCTTGCCGAGCAAGTTGGTTGGCCTCTTCTAACTGACGCGTCACCTGCTCTAGCGTTCGCGATGCTACGTTGGCAACGCCCCGCCGCTCCAGCGCATTCAGGCGATGACGAGCGGTATCCAAGTCGCCCGCGATGAGTTGCCGTTCAACTTCTTCTAACTCACATTGAATGAGCGCTTGGCGCAGGGAAAGCAAGGAGTCCGTCAATCCGACCAGGTTTTCGGCGAGTTGCCAGTCGCGCCAACTGGCGGCCAAGTCGCCCTTAGCTAAAGCGTACCGCGCGCGCTGGGCCAAGTGATCGGCGGTGCGTGCAGCCAAGCGCGAGCCGGCCAAAACCTGCTTCAATTGATGTTGCGCAATCAGGCGGCAGGCCTCATCGAGCCGCCCATGCTCGAAGGCTTCCTCGGCCTCGCGGAGTGGAAGTCGCCAGCTTTGGAACATACTCACCAAAGCAATACAGCGCGATGGAAAAAGGGGCTTAGGCGGATGGCCCAAGCCCCTTGGCGTCAAGGAAGGTGAGAGAGGCCCGTTACCGGTCGTTAGTCGCGTAGTTCGACGTACGACTCGGCGTCGCTCTCGCCAAAGTACTTGGAAATCCGATCGGTGATTTCCTCATTCGAATCCACGTCGTCTAGCGGGATTTGCCCAGCGGTTTCGACCTGGTTGACCAATTTGGCTTCCACGTCGAGCCGAGTGCGAATGCCCTCGATCAACGCCTTGGTACGGGCCAACTGGCTGTCGTCAAAGTTGAAATTGCTGGCGGTCTTGGCGACTTTGAGCATTTCCAACTCGGCTTCGAGGTTTTCGACCTGGACTTCCAGCTCACGCTTGGCGGCGAGCATTTCCTCCAACCCCTGACGGGCCGCATCCAACTTTTGCTGCCGGATATTGAGGATCTTCTGGTTCTTCTCCAAGGTGGCTTCGTTTACTTGATACCGTTCGAAACGGCTCGCCAGGTCATGCTTCACCTGATCCTTGGTGTAGCGCCGACTGGCATAGTAGAACGCCGAATCCCCCGTTTCCAAGTCACGCTTCAGCCGGAGAATTTCTGTCCGGGCTTTAGCCAGGGCGGCTTCCTGAGCGTCGACTTGCTGGGCCAACTTTTCGATTTCCACCTCTTCCTTCGCAATGAGGTGCATGTTGCGGCGGATCTCGGGGTCCAGATCCTTGATCATCTGCCGGGCTCGCTCGATCTGGAATTCGACCGGCACATTCGCCTTAACGCTATCTTTTACCCATCCCGCCGAGGTCGTCAGGTAGCTGCATGCGTCTCGGCCAAAAAACAACCCCAGGAGCAGCACGAGCGCTCCCCCCAGCAACAGCGACTTCTTTAGCATTTTGGGCCTCCCAAAAAGTTGATCGGCAAAAGGCATCTCCCGTGCGTCCTTCCCTGCACTTGGCCTTAACCCTTAAGGTCACTCATTCAGTTATTCGCGGGATGGGGGGCAATCTTTGAATGGGGGAGGAAAATTTTTCGGCGGAATCAGATGTAGTCCGTCATCGATGGTCCTCCGGTGAAGGACGGATACGAGGCGGCCAACTTCGCCATCGCTCGAACACATACCCTCGTGGCCGCCAAACAGGCCGCGTGTTACGCCATAACCAATTGAAACTACACGGCTTATTGCACGTACAGCAATCCTCTTGAAACGAGTGGCAGAGAAGAGCAATCTCAACGAATCGCGCGGCGGCGATAAGCTCATGAGCTGATTTCGTGGGCTGCACCACGTGGCGGAAAGGCTGCCAAAAAGACGCAATTCAGCTACATCCGTCAACCTTTTGCAACATTCTGACAGTGCTTGCGCTAACGCAGTTAGCACTGTAAGCCGTCTCGGACCAAACAAAATCGCTGCCCAGCGAAAAACTGCCCAATTGGCCTACCGATTGCTCTACGGTGCTATCAATCATTCCCCCAATGTTGCCCTTCGCCACGGGAGGCGATTATGAATCCGACGCCCTTTGACAAACCAATCGCCCCCACGCGTGGCGATGTGGTTTCCAACGAATGCACCGAATTTGACCTAAACTTTTCGGATACGGCATTTTGCAGCTTTTCCTATTGGATGGACGGCGAGTTGGGGAAACTGGTAGAGCGCTTTCAGGATTTTGTGACCGTCCGATCGCAAAAACATTCACTGGGACGCTAGATGCCCAAGATGAGGCGCCTGCCTGCCCGTTTTGCAGGCGCCGGGGGCGATGGCGGCGATACGGTGCCGCCTCGAGAGCTGGGGCTCAAATTCTCTTTTCCGCTTGCAGCTTATTTGGCGCGGGGCCTTCCTTGCCGGCTCATCAAGAGTAGCCCCAAGATCGTCAGAAAGACGCCGACCGCAAGTGGTTGTGTTAGCGGTTCTTCAAACAGCAGCACGCCGGCCGCCATGGCCATCGCGGTTTGCGAGGCATTCAAGGCGTTGACCATCACCACCGACGTTAGTTGTAACGCCTTGGTCAGCGACAAAAAGGCAATCGCATTAAATAGCCCCGCCAAGGCCATTGCCGTTAAGTCGCGCTCCGAAGTGGCGAGCATCCCCTCCCAACCGATTCGCCATTCGGTCAGTAAGCCCAACGCGGCCAACCCGACCGAACTCACATAAACCATGGTCGTGGTGATGCGTCCCTCGCCCGAAACGCTGTAACGTATGGCCACGCCCAAAGTTGCAAACGCCACTCCACATGCGAAGGCGGCCAGCACACCCAACCAAGCCGAAGCATCGCTAACCGAGTGAGGCGAAATAGGGCGCGCGGTCTGTCCTGCTCCCAAGCTTAAGATACAGATGGCGGCCAACAGCAGCGAATTGGCCAAAATCGCGTTGGTGGTAATCCCCTCGCCCAACACGATTCGGCCGAGCGCCGCTCCGCCCAAAATCATGGCGCCAAGAGTTATTGGCACCGCCAGCGCCAATCCAATCACCCCAAGCGACCATTGGAACAGCACGTTTCCGCCCACATGGGCGAGTAGCGCGGCCCCCGCTAATGAAACTAAGACGCGTCTGGAAGGTAAGATCCGTTCCCCACGCAGTTTCAAGACGAAGAGCCACGGCCCAAACAAAGCCAGAGTAGGAAACGCTTTCACTGCCGAGACCCACGCTGGGTCACAATGGGTCACCGCGCGCAGGCAGGTGTTCGACGCGGTGTACCCCACAGCAGCAAACACGCCGCAGCCAATTCCCAACCAAACCGAGGAAGCCGGCTGGCGGGAAACCATCAAGAGTTCGTTGCGAGGCGCCTTCACGCCGGCATTTTACTGACCGCTTGCGTTCACGGCGAGGCCGCCATTTCGACGCTCGCCAGGCGTGAAAGGATGGTGTAAACTGCGTCACGTTATCGCCCTTCTCCCGCCCTCCGGAGAAAAGCTATAAGTGGCGCAGGCTTTGCAACGGGTGGAGCCGGTCAATTTCTTTCTTTCCCCTCAACCGGATTAGCCATGACAGAATCCACTGCCTCTTTCACCCTCCCCCCCGATGCACAAGCCCGTTTGGAAATGCTTGCCAACCAATGCAGCACCTCCTCACGTACGGAGGAAGGGCGAGAGCAATCTGGCGGCAAACCATCGAAACCCAAATAATCCGAAGTTGAGGCCCCGCAGGAAGCCTTGAACCTGCAAGGGCGCCGCCCCGCAATGGCCGCACGACCAGCGTCCGCCGAAAATGCCGAACTCCTCATGGGCCGACGCCCGTTTGTGGCGATCGGTCCCTTTGTATCGGCGGACGCAATTTTTCCCGGCTCGTTCAATCCTCTCCACCACGGCCATCGCCAAATCGTTGAGGTCGCTCAATCATTGTTAAGGCGCCCCGTGGCCTTCGAGTTGTCGGCGGTTAACGTTGATAAACCCCCGCTCGACCAGGAAGAAATTGAGCGCCGGGTGGCACAGTTTGAGAAGGGCGATACGGTGCTCCTCACCTGTGCACCCACCTTTGTCGCCAAGGCGCAACTCTTTCCTGGCGCTACGTTTATCGTGGGCGCTGATACGGTCTTGCGCATTGGTGCGCTGCGTTACTACAACCAGGATCCGCAAGCGCGGGACCGCGCCATTGCATCCCTAACCGATGCGGGATGCGGGTTCCTCGTTTTTGGCCGCAAACTGGGCGACGAGTTTCTTGGAGCCGACGATCTGAATCTCCCGCCGGAATTGCGTAAGCTAATCCGCCCTGTGCCCGAGGAGCTATTTCGTTGTGATGTGTCGTCAACGGAACTCCGGCGGCAGCGTTCGAACCCGCCCTGACCGAAATGCCCGAGAACCGTAACGGGGCGGGAGGTGTAGAAACGAAACCGCCTGATGCGCGCAAAAGCGCGTGCCCGCGTGCGTTTTAGCACAGCCTTTTGGAGGGCGCCGCATCCGATTGTCGCCTTGGACGCCCCACCTTATACTTCTTCACACTGTCCCTTTAACATTTTCGACCGTCGCTCAAACTATGACTGCCGCTCTCGACCCCATTCCTGTGCAGGATGCGCAACGCCCATTTTTTGTGGGGGTTGATGTGGGGGGGACGGGCATGAAGATCGGCGTGGTGGACGACCGGGGAAACACCCTGGCGCGAACCAAGTTGGCGACTCTCGAGGAACGAGGGCCGGAAGACGCCATCGAGCGCATCACTCGGACCATTCATTCCCAGCTGGAAAAACTCAGTTTGTCGATGCACGACATCGCGGCCATTGGTCTGGGAACTCCTGGAACGATGGACATTCCGCGGGGAATGATTCTCGAACCCCCGAATCTCCCGCATTGGCGAAACTTTCCCGTGCGCGACGCGCTCGCCCAAGCCAGCGGCAAGATGGTCGCCTACGCCAATGACGCCAATGCAGCCGCCTATGGCGAATATTGGGTCGGCAGCGGTCGTGACCACCGCAGCATGGTGATGCTCACCCTGGGCACCGGAGTGGGGGGCGGCATCATCGTCGACGACGTTTCGATTGATGGTGAACATAGTCACGGATCGGAATGCGGGCATATTATCATTGACTTCACCCCCGATGCCCGCGTGTGCGCCTGTGGTCGACGTGGACATCTCGAGGCATACGCCAGCGCCACGGCCTTGGTCAAACGCACCAAAGAAGCGTTGGCCGCAGGACGGACCAGTTCACTCACCGAACGAATTGCCGAGGGAGAAGAGCTTTCGGGCCTGATGTTGGCCCAAGAGGCCGAGAAAGGCGATGCACTTTCGCTGGAATTGATTATGGAAACCGCCATGTATGTGGGCATTGGCGCGGTGAGCCTAATGCACACCATTGATCCCGGGGCGGTCATTATCGGCGGCGCCATGAACTTCGGCGGAAATGCAAGCCCGCTGGGGCGCCGCTTCATTGAACGTGTTCGGGAAGAAGTTCACCGCCTGGCGTTTCCAATCCCCGCCCAGAACACGGTGGTGGATTTTGCTTCACTGGTAGGACATGCCGGCTATATCGGCGCAGCCGGGATCGCCCGTCTGGCGTATCATAAGAATCAGGGGTAGCTGGCCTACGCAGCGGTTGTGAGACTCCTACCTATGCTCTCCCGTCAACGGCTGGGCTGCAGGACTTCCCCTGGCGCCTGGCAAGGGCGCGCCTCTCCATGCAACCCCGATCCCGCCGAATTGCATGGGCTCCCTTCTTTGAATGTGGCGCTTGAATTGCATCAGATAACCACCTATGCCGCCGATTGATTGCCAACATATTCGCAACTTCTGCATCGTGGCGCACATCGACCACGGCAAGAGTACACTTGCGGACCGGCTCTTGGAGCAAACCGGCACCATGAGCCGCCGCGAGATGAAAGAACAAGTGTTAGACGACATGGAGTTGGAGCGGGCCCGTGGGATTACGATCAAGGCTCGCGCGGTCGCTATGCGGTATCAGCGCGGCGGCGAAACCTACGAATTGAACTTGATCGATACGCCGGGGCACGTCGATTTCCACTACGAGGTCTCTCGGTCGCTCGCATGCTGTGAAGGCGCCTTATTGCTGGCCGATGCATTCCAGGGGGTTGAGGCTCAAACCGTCGCCAACGGCTACGCCGCCATTGAGCATGATCTGACGATCATTCCGGTCATTAACAAGATCGACTTGCAACAAGCCCGCCCCGACGAAGTGGCCGAAGAGATGCAGCAGTCGCTAGGCGTCGACCCGGCCGAGGTGGTGCGCGTGAGCGCCAAAACCGGGATCGGGGTGCAGGAACTGCTCGATGCCATTGTCGACCGGATACCACCCCCCAAAGGTGACCCCGATGCGCCGCTCCAAGCGATGGTGTTCGACTCGCATTACGACAAGTATCGCGGTGCGATCACCTACATCCGGTTGATGAACGGCACGGTCCGCAAGGGAGACCGGATCAAGTTTCTCCGCAGCGGCTCCACATATGAAGTGCTCGAGTTAGGTCAGTTTGCGCCGCGGCCTCGGCCCTGCGACCAATTGCAGGCCGGACAGGTTGGCTACTTGATTTGCAACATCAAGTCGATCGCCGACGTCCACATTGGCGATACGGTCACCGTGGCTCAAGGCGATGCGGCGCCGGCGCTTCCGGGTTATCAGCCTCCGCAACGGATGGTCTATTGCGGCCTCTATCCATCGGATGGGCAGGACTTCACGGAACTGCGCGATGCGCTTGAAAAGCTGTCGCTCAATGATCCCAGCTTCGAGTTCACGCCCGAAACAAGTGAGGCGTTAGGCTTTGGCTTCCGGTGCGGCTTCCTGGGGCTGCTGCACATGGAGATTATCCAGCAACGGCTGGAAAGCGAAGCCGATATTGACTTGGTGCAAACAGCCCCCAACGTCACTTATCAGATCGTCACCAAGACAGGCGAAGTACTGGAAATTCACCGTCCTCAGGAAGTGCCCGACGCCGGTACGATTGCCGAGTTCCGCCAGCCCATTGTGCGCGTGAATTTTGTGCTTCCCGAAGAGTACGTTGGCGCCGTGATGACTTTGTGCCACGAGCGGCGAGGGGTCCAAAAGAGCATCGAGCATCTTTCGGCCTCGCGCATCCTGCTCACCTACGACCTGCCGTTGGCCGAGGTCATCTACGATCTGCACGACAAACTCAAGAGCGCCACCCGCGGATACGGCACCATGAACTATGAACTGGTCGGCTATGAGCCGGCCGACCTGGTGCGGTTGGATATCCTGGTGAACGGCAAGAAGGTTGATGCGCTGTCGATCATCTGTAATCGCGGCGACGCCGAGCGCCGCGGCCGGGCCGTGGTCAAGAAGTTGGCCGAAGAGATTGACCGCCATATGTTCGAAATCGCCGTGCAGGCGGCGATCGGTTCGCGCGTAATCGCCCGCGAAACCGTCAAAGCATTGCGAAAGAACGTGACCGCCAAATGCTACGGCGGCGATATCACCCGCAAGCGCAAACTGTGGGCCAAACAGCGCGAAGGCAAGAAGCGAATGAAGTCGATCGGCTCGGTCGATATCCCGCAGAAAGCGTTTATGGCCGTGCTGCAAACCGGCGACGATAAAAAGTAAAACCACGGCGCGGATCCATGCTTCCGCGCAGCATGGTCCAGCTCCGCGGTGCGTTTGCGTAGGTCTGGTTTGACCGTGCTCGATGGCGAGGATCGTCGTTTCTCCGACCGCCTGGATTTCTGTCGCCTGTCAAAAGGGAAAAAATTTGCGGCGTCCGCAGATTGCAAGATAGACTGAACCCTTGCGACTTGCCCCGATTCTGGGATCAGGAGCGCCGCCATGAGCACGAATCCTTATGAGAGCTCCGAAACCGTCGGCCAACCGCTTGCCGAACTACCGCGCCGGTCGGGACTACGGCCGGTCGAAGCGCTCACGGTTATTGCGGCGATCGGGATACTGACCGCAATGTTGCTCCCTGCGGTCCGCACCACGCGAGAGCGAGCGCGGCGAGTCCATTGTATCGGCAACCTTAAGCAGATCACGCTCGCCTTGTTGAACTATGAGTCGGACTATCACGGCCTGCCGCCGGCATACACGGTCAACGGCAAGGGGCAACGCTTCATAGTTGGCGAACATTCCTTCTGCCCTACTTAGAACAGCAAGCGTTTTACGACCAGATTGATCTCGCCCATTCCAGCGACGATCCGGTGAACCGTAACGCCTACGCAAGGGCGCTGCCCATCTATTTCTGCCCCTAAGCATCCATTCCAGAAAATCACACCACGCATCTGGCTGTTGTGGCGCCCAATAGCTGTTTTCCCTTAACCGAGCCAAGGAAACTTTCGAGCATTCATGACTCGTGACCTTACGCTGGTCATCGTCGATGCAGTAGCGAAGCGGCATATCCCTTGGATGGCGCCTCAAGACATCGGCGAGCTTCTCCAAGAGCTGCCCGATGCGCATTATCAACATCAAAATGGGTTTCCTGTTGCTTTCGTGGACGGCAGCATCCGCTTCCTACGGTTAGATGTCCCTGCCTCGCCCCTCCGCGCGATGATTTCGATCGACGGCAATAACGATGACGCGGCTCGCGAGTACGATTGACGCCTTCCTCCAGGGATGGGCCGGTTGAACGGCGTCCGTTCAAAAGCAGGTCCGCAGCAATGGCGTTATCGTACCGTGGCCGGCTGCGGTTCGGGGAAGGCGTGCTCCTGCCGGCCGAGAAGACGCCACACTTCATAAACCAAAAGCGGCCCCAGCCGACTGGCCCATGTGGAAAACGGGTAAAACCATTCGGCGTCCAGACGCAACACGGTGGCGAACCCTCCGATTAACCGGAGGAGTACAGCCGAACACAACAAGAGAAACGTGCGCCACATCCAAAGTCGATGCTCGGCGAACCGCCGCTGCATGGCGGCGCGCCATCCTAATCCGACGCATGCCGCAGTGGCGATCGCCAACGTGCCAAGTCCCACGGCAGCCACGGCGCCCGTCATCGCGTAGAACGCCATGCAAAGTCCCGATGGCGTCAGCAGCAATAAGATAAACGTCGCTTGCACTCGTCCTAAACGTCGATGCCAGGCCGGCGCGAATTGGCGGAAGCGTTCGCTAATCAGAAGCGGCCCGAGAATCAGCGTCGGAGGCCCCGCGAGCAAATGCAGATAAAAGGCCCAGTAATAACCGCTCCAAAAGTACGCCTCACGCCCACGTAGAAAATCGTTCTGAAAATTGGGAGGCGCATAGTGGCGGTACTCGATCACGACGCTTAGCGTGACTTTCCAGATCAAGACGACCGTCAGGATCGGAACCGCGCGATAAACTGAAACTTCCGGCTTTTGGCATGACGCTCATGGTAATACCCGATGATGTCTCTTGCGAAATAAACGCGGCGGTTGGGGCGAAAGGTAAACACGCCGGCAACCGACGCTTGCCTCTTGCCAGCGTGCTTCGGGCGTTTTACATTCACGCGCAAACTTTCCTTCTCGCTTAGGAGCAAAATTGTGGAAAAGTGGCCCATTGGCGTGTTCACCAGTGTTGATGCGGGATTAGGCGTTAAGCTGGAGGTGGCCCATGAACTGGGCGTTCCCACCATACAACTCCACGCGCCGGCCAAAGAAACTCGCACCCAGGAAAACGCCGACCGCTTTCTGGCCCGGCTCAAAGAGTACGGTATCGAGTTGACGTGTGTGTTTGGCGGTTTCGAAGGGGAAAGCTACGCCGATATTCCCACTGTCGCGCGCACCGTGGGCTTGGTGCCGCCGGAAACACGGGCCGCCCGCACCCAAGAATTAAAAGAGATTGCCGATTTCGCGAAGTTGCTCGGTTGCAGCGCGGTGGGCCTGCACATTGGCTTCGTGCCTCATGATACCAATTCCAAGCTGTATCGCGACGTCGTCGACGTAGCCCGCGAGATTTGCGACCACTGCAAAAAGAACGGCCAAGCCCTGCATCTTGAAACCGGCCAAGAAACGGCCGACGCCTTGCTGCAGTTCATCCAAGACGTCGACCGCGATAACCTGTTCATTAACTTCGATCCGGCTAATATGATCCTCTACGGCACGGGCGAGCCAATCGAAGCGCTCAAAAAGGTGGGTCGCTACGTTCGCAGCGTCCACTGCAAAGACGGCAAATGGGCCGCGAACCCCGGCAAGGAATGGGGACAAGAGGTGCCGCTTGGCGAGGGTGACGTGGGAATGGAGAACTATCTCCGGACCCTGAAAGAAATTGGGTACGAAGGCCCGCTTACGATCGAGCGAGAGATTCCTCAAGAGCCCGAGCGTCAAAAAGCCGAGATCAGCCACGCCATCACACTGCTGAATGAGCTGAAAGCGAAAATCGGCTAGATCGTATCGAAATCGCTGCCCCAAACCGCCTCGCAGCACCAAGGGCGGAGTGTATCAAGGGCGCGACGCCGTTTACGAATCAGGCAGTGGGCGCTGTCTGATCGGTTTAACCAAGGTCTCGTCCCTCTCCACCCCGCGGGCTGACGCAACGCCCGCGGGGCCGGCGATTCGCCTATCGCTTCTCTGCGGCGCGGCGGCTTGCAACTTCGGGTGTGATGTATTCGGCCTTCGCCTTGAAGGCCCGATGTAAATACAAGTTCATCCCGTGCAGCGCGTGGCCTTTGGGGCCAATCTCAATCTTGCCGTGGCGCTGCTGGATCATGGTGTCGGTCAGGAACGTCGCCGACCGAACCATGCGCGGATCAAACAACTGATCCTCGGGAAGCGAGAACGCCAACCACTCAAAGATGTGGCCGGTGGTTTCGATCCGCCGCGCGGTATCGCCTGAGTCGCCACGACCGGCAAACCAGTTCGTGCTGAAGCTGCCGTTGGCATTCTGAAGGCGGAAGGTGTATTCGTGGTAATCATCAAGGAACGCCTTCGCCCGCGCCCACTGGCCGTCAATCGGCTTTCCGTCGCGCTCACGCATCCGAACAGCATAGGCTAGTCCTGTCAAACGGTGCGTCCCGCCGCACGCCGCCCCCACAATGGGTTGCGCCAACTCTTCTTGGATGAGTCGCGAGATGCTCCAGGTTCGCCCGCGATGATCGGTCCAAGTTGTGTCGCTATCCAGGTAATAGGAAAGCGCGATCAACTTGAAGGTCAACTCCGATTTGGGCTCACATGTCCGCTTCTCATATTCGATAAGGTCGGCGACCGTAAAGTCGCGCCCTTGGACTTTCATGGGTGTTTCCGGGCGAACGCGCCATTGGGCAAGCATAGCGAGAAACTGCCCCGCGTGTCCTTGCGTACCAGGTGCGCCCACATGCGCGCCCAGTTGGTTGTTGCGCACGTACAGAAGCTGCTGACCACGGCAATTGCCGTTCCAGAGCATCCAGCCGATCGCGTTCACCCGCTGATTGCCCACCAGAAGTTGTGTATCAGGGCCATAAGCGATCAGAGCGTGCATCACCCCCCAAGGGCTACGTTCGGCAGCCGATTCCGGCCGCAAGGAGTAGAACTCCAAGCACGCCCGCATCCGCTCCCGCAACGTCTCTAATTCGGGCGTCAATTGAAGCGTCGATTCGGCGTCGCTGGGCGCCGCCGAAGCTTCGGCCGCAGCCGATGTGTTCTCTTCGACGTTCGACGGGGCCAGCGCGTCATCGACGAGCAATCCCCTATCCACCTCCTGGGATTCCTCCAGGTCGGCGTCAACTGCGGGCGGGCGAGGTTCGGCGTCTCCCTGGTCATACGTCATAGCGCCGCGACGCGACGAAAATTCCTCGGCCTCTGGGGCTGCTGCAACACGAGGGGCAAACAGCAGTGGGCCCTGCTCCTCGGCTTGGGCGGCAGGTGGGTTCAAGTCCACCTGCGCCAACAACTCGTCATGAGAACCGCCCGCAAGCGAAGCGACGCATACCGCTCCAATTCTTAACGTGCGAATTACCCTCTTCGATTTTCGTTTCCGGCTCATGCTTTCACTGGCTCGTCCGTGAACCCGCGACTCCGTGCTAGCCGTGGGGGGGAAGTTAGATACCGCCGCGCAAAGGGGAAAACTCCCTCTGGCGCCTCCATGCGGCGTGTCGCCTCTGTGAAAGAACATCGGCCGGAGACCCGCCTTGAAGTACGAGGCGAGTTCAAATTGCAGAAACCGCCGACCGCGCCTGATTGGACGGCCAAACACAAAAGACTCAAGGCGCGGAATGGCAAGATGGCGGTCGTTCAATCGCGCCACGAAGCATGCGGCGCGACGCGTTCAGAGACATCAGCAAAGTCGAAATCCCTCTGCCGAATTTACCGCCATTTGAACCAGCGTTCGACGATGGAAGGTCGCTCGAAGTTGGTCGGCTCGCCCCCTTGCACGACCTGCCGCCAGGCGGCCACATCGGCGCCATAATCGCGCCCGGTCGCCAGACGGAGCGACTCGATCGCTCGTAATTGAAGCGCCGGATCGGAATCTTCGAGCGCAACGCCCAAGGCTTCAACAGCCGCCCGATCCTTAAAGTTGCCTAACTCCGCAGCGGCCGCCATACGTACATCAAGGTCGGTGTCGCTGGAGAGCGTTTGGCTAAGCATCTGTATGGCTTGCGGCGACTGCCGTCGGCCCCAAGCCTTCACCGCCGTGCGGCGAATCTCGGGATCAGGATCACTCAGCGCCATTCGCAGCGCCGTGTCGGCCATGGGCGTTTCAAACGCCCCCAGCGCGCGAACCAGCTCCAATTTGATGGCCATGCTGGTTTCGGCCTGCAGCCGCCGCCCTAGATCTTGCGAAACTTGATCGCGCTCGTCGGGCGACATGCGTGGGGCCCGGCGCGCTAGCTCGCGAATTTCCTCCACTCGCTCATCGATCGTAGGGCCGTATTGACGCGGATCGTAGGGATCTTCGTTGTAAAACGGATTCCACCGCGCTAAGAGGCCTGACTTACTCGGAGCGCAGCCCGCAATCGCCGCCACGCTCGCCAGGAGCGCGATCAACGCGAGCCGCTTTACTGATCCACCATCCATGAGCGGCGTTGTCGCAAGGGAAAATTCCGGTGATTCCCGCTCTCGGGACGAGCGGCCGAACTGTATACGAACAGTCGTTCAGCCGCAAGATGAATCGGCCGTTCCGGTCATGCGCTTGAGGCAATCTTCAACGGATGCGAGAGTTATGCCGATTTCGCTGTGAATGACGACATCGGCGATCGCATCCAAGGGAGTAGGATCGCGATTGATGATCACCAGCCTTGCCCCCGACTGTTTGGCCAGCGCCGGCAAGGCGTTGGCGGGGGAAACAATCAACGAAGATCCCAAAGCCAAGAAAATATCCGCCTGGCGGCTGCGCTGAATGGATTCCTCCAAGACCCCCTCGGGCAGCGACTGCCCGAACGAAACTGTGGCGTGTTTAAGGAGTCCGCCACATTTGCCGCACGACGGCGGCGCGTCCTCACGTAAGAATTGTTCCACAAGCGGCCCCGCCTCCTGCCGGTCGCCACAATCCAGACAAGCAACCCAGCGCGCCGTGCCGTGCAATTCCAGCACCTTCCGACTCCCCGCCTCTTGGTGCAGCCCGTCGATGTTTTGTGTAATGATGGCTTGTACAAGGCCGTCACGTTCCCACTGGGCTAGGATTCGGTGGCCCTGATTGGGCTGGCTTTCGGCAAAATCGCGGTGCGACACCGCCTTCTGACGCCAGTACTCATAACGAGCCGCGGGACTAGCGAGAAATTCGTCAAAATATACCGGTTTTGACGTGGCCCAGACTCCTCCGGGTGAGCGGAAATCCGGGATGCCGCTTTCGGTGCTCATTCCCGCCCCGGTGAAAACTACGCCTCGCTGGGCCGTCGTCAGCCACGTCGCAATCTGTTCGGTCGGATTCATACGGTCTTGTCTAATGCAAAGAACGGAAGGTGCACATACCGTTGGTTCACCGTCGCCTAACGCGCTGCGACCGCGTTGAGTTTTCCGGCGTTTCGGGACTCTCTCGGGTCCAATGCTCGAGAATACCCGCCGGCGGCGCCAGCCCTTCGGCCGCTAATGCATTAAGGTAATCAGACGGATCATTCAGATTCGCAAGCGTAGCTAGGTCCGGATCGACCGACCGCAAATCTTCCATGGCAATGCGGCGCGTCGCGGCCCTCTCGAATAGCAATCCAAGACGAAGTCGGTCCTCGGCAAGCAATTCCTCCACCAACGGCAACACGTCCATCCGGTACACAGCGGCCAGTGGATGGCAAAACGCGCCGTCGCACGGAACAGCGACCTGATAATCACCCAATAACTCGGTCATACGCCGCACAAACGCGGGCGCCAAGCGAGGGGCATCGCAACTGGTCAGATACACGGCGTCGCACGCGTCTTGGAGCGTCATAAGTCCCGCGTGTAACCCTTCGAGCGGTCCCCGGCCCGCGCGTCGATCGTGCGTCACGATTGCGTCGTTCGGCAAGGCCGGCAACGCTTGACCTTCGGACGCTACGACGGCAATCGGCGCGACCACTTCCCCCAGCAAGCGAGTAACGCGTTGCAGAGTGGTTTCCGACCCGAACGGAAGCAACGCCTTGGGATATCCCATTCGCGTACTCTTACCGCCGCACAAGACAACGCCGCCGAAACGCATGAACCGCCGTTCTCCTCGACTTACGCCCAGGATGCGTGAGAATGCTCGCCACGTCCACTATAATACTCAAACTGTATGGCCCGATCGCCGCTTGGAACCCGGCGGCGCAAACGCCGCAAGTTCCGGTTCGCCAATTGCATCTACGCCCCACACTCCTTTGAGTCCGCCATGCTGTTATTGATTCGGAAAGCGTCCCTTATGGGGTTCTTTGCAGCGTTCCTTGCCTTGGCGGGAAACGCTAGCGCGCAACCCTTCCGGCCTGGCGCCACGAAGCAGCCTACGCAGGACACTTCGCCGTCGGCGCAACACTATAACCGCGGGCTGGCGTACTTCCAGAAAGGCGACTTGAAAGCAGCCCGCGCCGAATTGGACGCAGCAATCAAGCTCGATAAGGAACGCCCCGCGTACTACAACACTCGCGGCCTGATTCTTCTGAGCCTAGGCGAGCCAAAACTGGCGGCCGAAGATTTTACTGAGGCCGATCGCCTCAACCCTAACCACGCCGAAATTCTCAATAATCGAGGCGACGCGTGGCGTGACGCCGGCGAGCCCGAAAAGGCCTTGGCCGACTTTACAGCCGCGATCGAACTTCATCCCGAAAAGGCCGAGTACTACAACAACCGCGGACACCTCTATCTGACCGCTTTGCGAGATCCGGCAAAGGCGGTCGCCGACTTTGACCGCGCTATTCAACTCGACAAATCCAACGTATATGCCTATCTGAATCGCGGCAACGCCTGGCGCAACCAAAACGAATTTGACAAGGCTTTGGCCGATTACCACGCCGTCATCAAGTTAGATCCGAAACACAGCGGCGCCTACAAGAACCGCGGCGATGTTTGGCTGCAAAAGGGTAGGTTCGATAAGGCCCTGGCGGACTATAACCAGGCATTGAAACTCGAACCCCAATACATGGATGCTCGTTATGCGCGCGGCTGGACCCACCGCGAACTAGGGCGCTACGAAGCGGCCGTCACCGACTTAAGTGAGGTGGTGAAGGCCTATCCAGAGCATCTACTTGCGCGCCTGGAGCGTGGGCGCAGCTACGTCGGCTTGAAGCAGTATGATCGGGCACTGGCTGACCTGAATGAAGTTCTGCGATTAAATCCCGAGTTCGCGGCGGGGTTCTATCATCGTGGTCTCGCCCATCACGGCGCCGGCGAGTACGCCAAGGCCATTACCGATTACGCAGCGGCCATTCGTTTAGCGCCGCAGATTCCCGACGCCTACAATGACTTGGCTTGGCTCTTGGCGACCTGCCCCGATCCCAAAATCCGCAATGGCAAAACCGCCCTACGCAGCGCCCAAAAAGCGTGCGAACTGGCGGAGTCTCCCTCGTGGCGTTTTTTTGATACGCTCGCCGCGAGCTACGCCGCGGCGGGAGAATTTGCCCAGGCCGTCGAAACGCAGAAGGAAGCCATCGCCTTAGCAGAAACCGAGGCCGATCAAGCGCAACTCCGCCAGCGGTTGAAACTTTACGAGGAACAGAAGCCGTACCACGATCCTCCCCAGCAGTAGCGCCAGGGGTTAACGCATGCTTCAAGCGGTGCGGAGAGTGCGTTGACTACGATCTAGGACCATGGTTCACCTTGCCAAGAAGGGCGGATTTTTGATTGTTCTTGCGCGGCAAGCGGCCAACTTGCCCGCCAAAACCTTTGCGACATTTACTGCATCATTGCGCAATCCGGCGCCATGCTGCGTCGCTACATGCTCTTCCCATTAAGCTACCTTCGCCATCGTGGCAAAGGGCGGGACTCGAACCCGCACCCATTCCTGTTGCTCGCTTTATAAAAGACGCCGGTGGGAGTCGAACCCACTTTCCCCGGGTTGCAGCCGGGCGCCTAGCCGTCTGGCTCCAGCGTCGACACATTTGCGAAAATTGGCGCCGTGCGTCGGTAACACCGGTCGGCCGACGTCGCGGCGAAGGCCGCATCCACTCCCGCCCCCAGGCGCGGTCAACATGGGCCTGAGGATTCCCGCCCGCCTCGTGGACAGGAACAACGTCCATTGATTCCCGCAGGAGTTGGTCGCGCCTTTTGAAGTTTCCCAGTTGGGGCCTTCCCACCCGGGCGCCCCCATGCAAACCAGGCACGTCAGGTTTTCCAATACCGTCATGGTGCGTCTCGCGGTGGGTGCAACAAAAAAAGCCCGACGCTGCGTCGGGCTTTTGCTTCCCGGCACGGTAACCGGGCGCAAAGACGACGTTAGCGCCAAGGGATCTTCCAGCCGCTCGTCTTTACCACAACCTTGAAGCCGGTCTCACGCGCCGGGTGGCGGTCGCCGCGAAAAATTGGGTTGTGGGCCATGGGAACTCCTTGGGTCGGGCTTTCAAAGTTGTTCGCAGTGCGGTACAACATCCAAGAGTAAAATCTCTGCCGCTAGGTTCGCGCAAATTGGGTGGAAAGGGCCAACCGCCTGCCCCCAGGCAGCGATCAAGAAACAGACGGTGGGCGTTAGGGCGCCTGCCAGGCGCCGAGGTACTGTCTCCCCCTTGCCCAGTTAAGGGGGATTTGTCAAGATATTCGGTTTTCCCATTGAGGTTTGGAGAGTTCACCGCATGGCCCGCTATCACGGCCCGAAAGCTCGCGTCAATCGTCGTATCGGCCAGATGATTTATGAGAACGCCGGCGCCATCCGTGCGTACGAGCGTCGCGATAATCCGCCCGGCATGCACCAACGTGGCCGTCGGCCCTCCAGCTACGGCGCCGCCCTCATTGAAAAGCAAAAGATCAAGCATTATTACGGCATTATGGAACGGCAGCTCCGCCGGTTCTTTGATCTCGCGAAGCGGATGAAGGGCAACACGGGTGAGAACTTGCTGTTGTTGTGCGAGCGGCGGTTGGACAACGTGGTGCGCCGCGCCGGCTTCACCAAGACCCGCCCGCAAGCTCGCCAAGCCGTGGTGCACGGCCACTTTACGGTGAATGGCCGCAAGACCGTCTCGCCGTCGTATCTCCTGCGTCCCGGCGATGTGATTAAGGTTCGCTCGCGGGACAACATCAAGACCATCTATCAGGCGATGTTGGCGGAGCGCCAAGGCGAGCAGGTCGATTGGTTGGCGGTTGACGCCGAAAATCTGACAATCACCGTGTTAGGCAAGCCTGGTCCTAGCGACATCAGCCTGCCGGTGAATGCTAATGTCGTGGTCGAGTTTATGTCGCGGTAAAGCGTCAATCCGACCGTAGTTGTGAGTTTTGGGGACGAGCCGACAGGTTCGTCCCTTTCTGTTCCTGACAGGCAATAAAGAGCCAAGCGCCGAACCTTGTAGAATTGATTGACGGCTCCAGCGCGCGCCGCTTCTTTATAAGGCCTGCCGTTTTCTTCGCGAAAGACGCTCATGCATTCGCCGCTTGTCGTGCTTGGTGGCGGTCCCGGCGGCTACGCCGCTGCGTTCCTGGCCGCCGATTTAGGGATGGAAGTGGTCCTGGTTGAGGCAGAAGGACGCCTGGGAGGAACGTGCTTGCTGCGCGGCTGTATCCCCTCGAAAGCCCTGCTGCACGTTGCCCGCGTGATGAGTGAAGTCGATGAGTTGCGGCAAGATTGGGGCGTGGTTTACGATCGGCCGCAAATATCGATCGACAAGCTCCGAGCCCGCAAGGAAGAAGTGATTAGCAAGCTTTCTGGCGGGCTGTCGCAACTTGCCAAGAAACGCAATGTCCGGGTGATCGTCGCCCGCGGTGTGTTTGAAAACTCGACCACACTGCGTCTGGAAGGTTCACACGAGTCGATCCCCCAAGATGGCGTATTGACGTTCGATCATTGCGTCGTCGCCACCGGTTCTCTGCCGGCCTTTCCCAAGGCCTTTGATATTGAATCGCCGCGCGTGACCACATCGGACGGCGCCCTGGCGCTGACCGATGTGCCCGAATCAATGCTCGTCATTGGCGGCGGGTACATTGGCCTTGAAATGGGAACGGTTTACGCCCAGCTCGGCGCGAAGGTAAGCGTCGTCGAGTTGATGGATGGACTGCTCCCCGGCGCAGATCGCGACTTGGTCAAACCGCTGCATCGGCGGTTGGAAAAGCTGTTCGAGGGCCGAATCTACTTGAATACCAAGGTTGGCTCCTTGGGCGATCGCGATAACAAGGTGGAAGTCGCTTTTGAAGGCCCTGGCAAGTTCGGCACGGAACGCTACGACCGCGTGCTGGTGGCGGTCGGACGGCGTCCGAATACGCAAGGTATTGGCCTGGAAAATACCCGTGTTGAATTGGATCAGCGGGGCTTCATCAAGTGCGACTCCCGGCAACGTACGGCCGACCCCCATATCTTGGCCATTGGCGATGCAGCCGGGGAACCGATGCTCGCCCATAAAGCCACGCACGAAGGTCGTGTTGCGGTCGCCGCCCTGCGGGACGAAACGATCGTGTTTGACAAGCGCGCGATTCCGGCCGTCGTCTTTACCGACCCCGAGATCGCCTGGGCGGGCTTAACCGAGGAGCAAGCCAAGAAGGAAGGGCGCGAGGTGGAAGTCGCCGTCTATCCGTGGGCGGCCAGCGGTCGCGCCGTGGCGCTCGGGCGGGGCGAAGGCTTGACCAAGTGGATTGTTGAGCCGAAGACCGAACGAGTTTTGGGCTGCGGGATTGTCGGGCCTGGGGCGGGCGAGTTGATCTCGGAAGCGGCTCTCGCCATTGAGATGGGCTGTGAGGTTGAAGATATCGCGCACACCGTCCACCCGCACCCCACCTTGAGCGAGACGGTCATGAACGCGGCCGAGGTCATCTTTGGCACCGCAACAGAAATTTACAAGCCGAAGAAATAGCGAGTCTGGGCAAAATAGCCATTACGAAAAAGGGCTTGGCCGTTGGCCAAGACGGCCGTTCCCGGCCAGTTATTCAAGAGACGCCACGCTGCGGATTAGTACAAAAGAGGCGGGCTAGCACGGTCTAAGCCCGCCGACTCTGCCCTTCCAGCAGCAAACAGCGATTAGAGATAAATCACAGATTGCCGATCGGTCATCGCTCCGGTCGCGGTGTCCCCCCCTTTTCAGCCCCTCGTTAAAGTCTCACCTTTCACTTCAACCCGTTTTCTGGTAAAACTTTACGTCATCAGGCGGCGGTTTGCGCTGTAAGTCTCCTTTACCATCCGCGCTCCGTTCCGCACAATTCTCTAAGAGTTGCGCGGCGTAAGGCCGTTTGGCGTTTTGATACCGTCTCGGACCGCGCGCTGTCGTGCGTCCCTTTCCGAACCATTAGGTACTTTTCATGGCCGACACGAAGACACTCGACGGGTCCAAGAAGGCCTCTCCGGAATACGTCTCGCAAATGCAGGATCCCGATCCGCAAGAGACCGCCGAATGGCTTGATTCGCTGGAATACGTGCTCAAGAGTAAAGGGCCGGAGCGAGTGCAATACTTGCTCTCCAAGTTGGAGGACAAGCTCCGACGTATGGATGTTGAGCTGCCGGTTAAACTCAACACCCCGTACGTTAACACCATCCCCGCCGACAAGCAGCCGCCCTATCCGGGCGACCGGGAACTGGAACGCCGCATTAAGAGTATTATTCGCTGGAATGCGATGGCAATGGTCGTGCGGGCCAACCGCAAGACCAAAGGAATCGGTGGGCACATTTCGACGTTTGCGTCGGCCGCTACGCTCTTTGAGGTCGCGTTTAACCACTTCCTCCGCGGCCGTGGCGAGAGCGGCTATGACGGCGATCAGGTTTACTTCCAAGGTCACGCATCGCCTGGTATTTACGCCCGCGCGTTCCTGGAAGGTCGGCTGACCGAGGAGCACTTGGTCAACTTCCGCCGAGAGTTGCAAGATCATCCGGGCCTTTCCTCGTATCCGCACCCCTGGCTGATGCCCGATTTCTGGGAATTTCCCACGGTGTCGATGGGGTTGGGGCCGATCATGGCCATTTACCAGGCCCGCTTCAATGAGTACCTGCGCGATCGCGGTCTGAAGGACACCTCCAATCAGAAGGTCTGGGCGTTCCTGGGTGACGGCGAATGTGACGAGCCAGAAACGCTTGGCGCCATTACGTTGGCCTCGCGCGAGCAGTTGGACAACCTGATCTTCGTCATCAACTGCAACCTGCAGCGGTTGGATGGTCCGGTGCGGGGCAACGGGAAAGTCATTCAGGAGCTCGAAGCGCTCTTCCGTGGCGCCGGCTGGAACGTCATTAAGGTCATCTGGGGCGACGATTGGGACGTGCTTCTGGAACGAGACGAAAAGGGCCTGCTCGTCAAGCGCATGGACGAGGTCGTTGACGGCCAGTACCAGAAGTACACCGCCATGCCCGGCTCGTATATTCGCGAGCACTTCTTCGGCAAATATCCCGAGCTGTTGGAGATGGTCAAAGACTTCTCCGACGAGAAGCTCGAAACCCTCCGCCGCGGCGGTCACGATCCCGAGAAAGTCTACGCGGCGTACAAGGCCGCAGTCGAAACAAAGGGACGCCCCACCGTCATTCTTGCGAAAACGATCAAGGGTTACGGTTTGGGTGAACAGGGCGAAGGCCGCAATGTCGCCCACAACGCGAAGAAACTCAACGAGCAGGAACTGCTGGAATTCCGCAGCCGGTTCGGCATTCCCATCTCCGATGAAGAAGTCGCCGAAGCCCCCTTCTACAAGCCGCCCGAAGACAGCCGCGAAATGCGCTACCTGCACAAGCGCCGTCAGGCCTTGGGCGGGTACTTGCCCAGCCGCCCGCTGGTCCATCCCAAGATGGAAGTACCCACGCTTGAGGAATACAAGCGGTTCCTGGAAGGAAGCGGCGGTAAGGAAATGTCCACAACCATGGGCTTTGTCCGCCTGCTGATGAAGCTCTGCCGCGACAAAAAGATCGGCAAGCAGGTCGTTCCGATCGTCCCCGACGAGTCGCGCACCTTCGGCATGGAGGGCATGTTCAAAGAAGTCGGGATTTATGCCCACTGCGGACAGTTGTACGAACCGGTCGATTCCGGCCAATTGGCCTACTACAAAGAGGCGACCGACGGCCAGATCCTGGAAGAAGGCATCACCGAGGCTGGCTCGATGGCGTCGTTCATTGCCGCGGGCACGGCCTACGCGACGCACGGAATCAACATGATTCCGTTCTTCATCTACTACTCGATGTTCGGCTTCCAACGCATTGGCGACTTGATTTGGGCCGCCGCCGATTGCCGCGCCAAAGGCTTCATGATCGGCGGCACCGCCGGCCGAACCACGCTCAACGGCGAAGGGTTGCAGCACCAGGACGGGCACAGCTTGCTTAACGCAATTGCGTTTCCCACGGTGCGCGCCTATGACCCGGCTTACGCCTACGAAACTACGGTGATCGTCATGGATGGCCTCCGGCGCCTTTATCAGGAAGGCGAAACCGCCATCTACTACATCACCGTCGAGAACGAGAACTACGAAATGCCCGACATGCCCGAGGGCGTGGAAGAGGGGATCATTCGTGGCATTTACAAGGTGTCCAGCGTCAACGCCGAGAAGGAGCAGCACCGTGTGCAACTCTTTGGCAGCGGCGCCATCTTGCGTTGCGTCCTCAAGGCGCAGCAGATCCTCGCCGAGAAGTACAACATTTCGAGCGATGCCTGGAGCGTTACGAGCTACAACGAGCTGTATCGCGACTGCTACGCCTGCAAGCGGTGGAATATGCTCCACCCGACCGAGCCGCCGCGCAAGTCGTACTTGGAAACCGTGCTCGACGGCGCCCCCGGCCCCTACGTGGCGGCGTCCGACTATGTCCGCGCCGTAGGCGAGCAAATTCGCCCGTGGATCCCTGGCGACTATCTCGTGTTGGGGACCGACGGTATGGGCCGTAGCGAGTCGCGGGCGCGGCTGCGACGGCACTTCGAAGTTGACGCCGAATTTATCACCCTTGGAGCGCTCGATCAGCTTCATAAACAAGGCAAGATCGACGCCCAAACGGTGGCCCGCGCCATTGAAGAACTGGGCATCGACCCCGAAAAGCCGAACCCGTTGTACGCGTAAAGCGGACACCCAATAGCAAAGCGGCCCGCTCGCCGCGCGAGCGGGCCCACGGCCTCCCATTTACTCCTTGTACCTTGCGCAAACTCATGGCTGAAGTAAAGCTGCCGGAAATCGGCGAAGGCATTGAATCGGGCGACGTGCTGGAAATCCTCGTCAAAGAGGGCGAGGTGGTTAAAAAGGGGCAGGGCATTGTCGAGCTAGAAACCGACAAGGCGACCATCGTGGTCGATAGCACGCACGACGGGAAGATCACCAAGATCCACGTGTCCGAAGGCGACACGGTGAAGATCGGCCAGACGCTTATCACCGTCGAAACCGAAGCCGGCGCCGCAGAGCAACAAGAAGCGCCCGCGCCGCAGAAACCCGCGGCCGAAGAAAAGCCTGCTCCGGCGCCTGCACAACCTTCGCCCCCGGCGGAGCCGGCCGCTAAGAGCGACGTTGAACCCCAGGAAGAAAAGCCGCGCCCCAGCCCAGCTCCTTCGGTCAAAAAATTCGAAGCGCCGGCAGAAGAGGAAGAACTCGTCACGGAACGGCACACCGCTCCCAGCGATCGCGAACGCGAAGAATTGCGGGCGGAAAGCGCCTCACGGCGTACTCAACCGATCGCCGAGACGGAAGGCGTGCAATCAGGCCGTGTGATTCCTGCCAGCCCGGCAGTCCGGCGTTTCGCCCGTGAGGTCGGCGTTAACTTGGATCAGGTGCGTGGTACGGGCGAAGGAGGACGCATCACGCGAGAAGACGTGCTTGAAGCCGTACGCAGCGCCAGTCAGGCGCATCGCAGCAACGGCGGCGCTGCCGTCCGCGCCGCGGCTAGCGCAACTGCGGAGCCGGCGCCCGTGACGCCTCCTGGAGAACAAGGCAAAGATAACTGGGGGCCGGTACGCATCGAAAAGATGCCGCGTATTCGTCGCACCATTGCCGAACGGATGCACGAATCGTGGTCCACCATTCCGCGCGTCACTAACTTTGACGACGCCGATGTGACCGAGTTGGAGAAGATCCGCCAGGCCAGCAAGGCCGATTACGCCGCGGCGGGCGTCAAGTTGACCACCATGCCGTTTGTGATCAAGGCGGTCGCTCAAGCGTTGCGGGCCAACCCGATCATGAACGCCACGATCGACATGGAAAGCGGCCAGATCGTCTACAAGCAGTACTACAACATTGGTATTGCGGTTGACACCGACCGCGGCTTAGTGGTGCCTTCCCTGCGGGGAGCCGACCAGCTTTCGATTTCTGAAATTGCCCGCGAACTGTCGGCGCTGGCCGACCGGGTGCGCAGCGGCCGATTCGACATCAAAGACACGCAGGGCAGCACCTTCACGATTAGCAACATGGGGGCGATTGGCGGTACGTATTCGACCCCCATTATCAATCTGCCCGAAGTGGCGATTCTCCTAATCGGACGCTCGCGGAAGATGCCCGTTGTGCGAGGCGACGAGATTTCGGTTCGCTTGATGATGCCGCTGAGCCTTTCTTACGATCATCGCCTGGTGGACGGCGCTAACGCGGCGCGGTTCCTCAACGACGTCATCGCTTACCTGGAGGCTCCCAGCCGCCTACTTCTGGCGCCGTAGAGCGTCTGGGAAAGCAAAGAGCCCCTCGGTCATCGAAGCTTTTGAAACACCGACCGGCGGCGAAGCATGGGCCGCCGGCCGCAACATCGAATACCACGGCTTGACGTTCACCGATTCGGACCGTTATTCCGGCGGCGTCAGCCAACTACAGCGAAGTGGATTGCGGTTCCTTCCGCTGGCAGACACGGGGCAGCTCGCGATTGACTCACCTTCGCGGCATAGCTCATTCGCTTGCCGTTGGCGATTCTCCACTAGCCGCTCGCCTTCTCGTGCATCGGCCGCCCTTGCAGCGATTTCGATCACACGCCCAATTCGCTCGGCGCCATCGTATGCACGACACCGCCGCTATTCCCACCGACGCCACCGGGCTTCCACCGCCACTTCCATGTCAGGCGTAACTCGCCCATGTAAAGCAGCCGCCAGGCCGGGAAAGTCTTAGCATGAACATTAGCCGCGGAGCGAGGTTTTCACCGTGATCTTAGAGTAGCGGGTCCGTCCTAGCGCGCCGATCACGACTGCAGTAAGCTGTACGTGATGGCGCGGAACACGTCGGACAGTTGATCGAAGTCACGCGACTCAGCCTGACAAAGCACGACGTAGGTGCGAGCCCCTTTCGAGAAGCTCCGCACTTCGGCGCGGACAATGAAATCCAAGTAGATAAAGTCCATGTTGAAGCCCGTCGCGTCGCAGGCGCCCAGCTTCTCGTAAACCTCTTCCGCTTCAACGTCTTCGTACGTTTCACGCAGAGCCTGCAGGGTATCCCGCGCCAGCAGATGGGGATTTTGCCGCGTCGGATAGATGTGCAGCGTCCATAGTCCGCCGCCTGGACTTTGCAGCGATACAGCGCGGGGCCACCCCTCCTTTTCGTCCTCGGTCAACGACCAATTCTCGGGGTAGAGGAAACGCGCTTCGGAATTGTCAAAAATGGCAGGCATTTTGCGAAATATCTCTCCTGAAAACACGCTTATTGTCGCCTAAAACCCCGGCGGCCTGCAATCGGTGAAGGCGTTTACACAACATTTACATAGCCGGAACATACCCGCGACCCACCTTGCGTCGACGAACCCTAGAATCTGTTCAATTGATTGTTGACCCCTCGCGATACGACATTTGGCTTGAATTATTGTATGCAAACAACTGGCCCCACTTTAGTAACTAAGAAATCGGTTCCCCCCTCCCCCGATGCTCCGGCCACTAGCGCTCAACGTAAACCCGCAGTTCTGTCTGAGAAGGAACAGCGTCTGGCCGACGGCATGAACTGGTATGTAGCCTTATGGCTCATCGTGCTACATGTTGGCGCGGTAGCGTCGGTATTCTTTTTCTCTTGGCAAGCGGTAGTGCTGGTGGTTTTGCTCCACTGGGTTACTGGCGGCCTGGGCATCTGCCTGGGATTCCACCGCTTGCTGACGCATAGCAGCTTCAAGACCTATCGTCCGGTCAAGTGGTTCTTCGCATTCCTGGGAGGACTGGCGGGCGAAGGCTCGGCCATTGAATGGGTCGCCGATCACCGCAAGCACCACGCCTACAGCGATCAGGAAGGCGATCCACACACGCCGAATGACGGGCCGTGGTGGAGTCACGCCGGATGGCTCGGCTGGAAGTTGCACGGTCCCGAGAAGGAGTCGCACCTGAAGCGTTGGGCTCCCGACCTGCTCAAAGACCCCGTCATGAACTGGATGGGCGCGCTGTTTCTACCATCACACTTTGCCTTGGGCTTTGCCCTATTCGGTTTAGGATGGTGGATCGGCGGCTCCTACATGGCTTGGTCGTTCGTCACTTGGGGAGTGTTCCTACGGCTCGTCTTGGTGCTGCACGCCACGTGGCTGGTGAATTCAGCAAGTCACATGTGGGGCTATCGAAACTACGAAACGACCGACCAGAGCCGTAATAACTGGTGGGTCGCGCTCATCACCTACGGCGAAGGTTGGCACAACAACCACCATGCGTATCCGCGCATGGCGAACCACGGCCACAAGTGGTGGGAAGTCGATGTTACCTACCGGATCATCCTTCTCATGAAGCGCCTGGGCCTGGCATGGGACGTGGTCGATTACAAGCGCAAATCCGAAAAATTGCCTCCGGTGTCGCCAACTAACGGCGCCAGCCCTGCCGCCTAACGCAGGGGAATCATTCTGCGAATGCTCAAAGGCCGGGGTCACCCTCCGGCCTTTTTCTTTTAGACCATCTAGCTAACGACGAACGCAAAAATATACGGCGGCCCATCGTTGATGAGCCGCCGTATGCATTTCAAGTCACGGTTACGCGACCATTATTCGAGAATCATTTGATCCACCGTCTGGTTGGCGGGGATCATCGGAAGCACGTGCTCCTGGTAAGGCACTTGCACGTCGAGAACGTACGGCCCGCGGTAGTTGATCATTTCTTCGATCGCCGCCCGAAGATCCGATTTCTTGCTGACCGTCGCCGCACCGCAGCCAAATCCTTTCGCGATGGTCACAAAGTCGGGATACCGCTCCTCGGCATAGGGCCCAGAGCCCTTACCGAACGCCTCGGCATGATGGATCGGTCCCAAGTAGGTGTGAGCACGGTTCCCTTGCATGAACCGATCCTCCCACTGGACCACCATGCCCAAGTGCTGGTTGTTGAGGAGGAACACCTTAACGGGCAACTCCTCGCAATAACAGGTGGCCAACTCCTGAATGTTCATCAGGAACGACCCGTCGCCGTCGATGTCGATCACCAGCGAATTGGGATGCGCCGCTTGCACACCCATCGCCGCGGGAAGCCCAAAGCCCATCGTTCCCAGCCCGCTCGAAGAGAGCCAAGTCCGCGGGCGGTGGAACTTGTAGAATTGGGCGGTCCACATCTGGTGTTGCCCCACGCCGACCGTGATATACGTATCAAGGTCGCGCGTGATCTTCCACAACTCGCGAATGGCGTGCTGCTGGAGGATGCCGTCAAATTCTTCGTTGTATTTGAATGGATGCTCCGCTTTCCATTTTTGGCACTGCTCAACCCATTCCGAGATCCCTTCGCTGGGCGGCTCGACGATCTGATTCAGTTTCTCAAGGAAATACTTGACGTCGCTGCAGATCGGAATGTGGGCCGGCTTGTTCTTATTCAGTTCTGAGGGGTCAATGTCGACATGCACAATTTTGGCGTGCTTGGCAAACGCTTCAACTTTGCCGGTCACGCGGTCATCAAACCGCACGCCAAAAGCCAACAGCAAGTCGCAATCGCGCAGCGCCCAGTTGGCGTAGACGCTACCGTGCATGCCCAGCATGTCCAGCGATAGCGGGTGATCGCCAGGGAAGGCGCCCAGCCCCATGGCCGTCATGGCGACAGGGATGCCGGTCTTCTCCACAAACTCGCGCAGGGCGTCGCTCGCCCCTGACGAAATAACGCCGCCTCCCGCGTAAATGACTGGCCGCTTTGCAAGTTTGATCGCCGCCGCCGCTTGCCGAACCTGTTCTGGTCGGGCCAAGCGATCTTCGACATGGTAGCCGGGCAAGTTCATTGGCGCGTCCCAGTCAACCTCGGCGGCGCTCACTTGGACGTCTTTCGGCATGTCGACGAGAACCGGGCCGGGCCGCCCCGTAGTGGCAATATAAAATGCTTCCCGCATCACACGGGGCACATCGCGCACATCGGTCACTAGATAGTGGTGTTTGGTAATGCCACGGCAGACTTCGACGATCGGTGTTTCCTGAAACGCATCGGTGCCGATGTTGGTGGTCGGCACCTGGCCGGTGATCGCCACCAAAGGCACGCTATCAAGTTTTGCGTCGGCAATCGCCGTCACCAGGTTTGTGGCGCCGGGGCCGCTCGTGGCCATGCATACCCCGACTTTGCCGGTGCTCCGCGCATAACCTTGGGCGGCAAATCCGCCGCCTTGCTCATGACGCGGAAGAATCGTCCGTAAGCGATCGCGATACCGTGTAAGCGCCTGATGCAACGGCATGCTGGCGCCGCCCGGATAGGCAAAGACTACTTCTACCCCGTGGTCCACCAACGATTGGACGAGAATATCGGCGCCAGTAACCATTTTTGCGTCGGCCGTCGTAGAGGTCGCCACGGAACAAACTCCTTGGAAATCAAAAAACCAGAAAAAAAGAGTCTCGGCGCATACCATCCGCGCCGAGAGCGACTTTTCAATATATTCAGGCTAGCAATACCCATCAACCGGCTTGGGGTTAGCGCCCGCAGGCTGCTTGTCGTTTTATCGCGGCGGTTTTTCGGGGAGTTCACTCTTTTCCTCATCCGCCGCGCACGCCGGAGGAAACGCGGTTGCGTTCCAACCCTCCTGACCTCCCCTCCTATTGCGAAAAATCGTTGCACTTGGTGGAGGTCGCCCCTATACTCACATTAGTCATCGCTTATCGGTTGTCCGCTCACGCCCCAGGAGGGAAGTGATGCAAATGTGGCGATGCTTGTGCGTGCTGACAGTTCTCACGGTTAGCAGGTTCGCGCTGCCTGTCACTGGAGCAGAGCGTCTTCGGGATGTCATCGATGCTCGGATCTCAGCCGCTTGGGCGGAGCATCAAGTGACACGAGCCCAACCGGCGTCCGACGCCGAGTTCCTGCGGCGCGTCTATCTTGATCTGGTTGGCGTCATCCCCACTTACGAGGAAACCCTCGCGTTTTTGGAGGATTCATCGGCGGATAAGCGCGAGAAGCTAATCGACCGATTGCTAAACGATCCACGTTATGCGCTCCATCAGGCGGATTGTTGGGACCTGATACTCTTCGGCCGTAACCCGCCCGGGTATGACACCAATAAGCGAGACGGCATCCAGCGCTGGCTGCGTCAACAGTTCGCCCAGAATCGGCCTTACAACGAATGGGTTCGAGAGTTGTTGCGCGCCGAGGGAAACTCGGTCGAACACGGCCCACCCTTGTATTATGTGCAGTATCGCAACCAGCCAGAAGATCTGACCGAGGTTGTCACCCAAACGTTTCTCGGCGTACAGCTTCAATGCGCTCGGTGCCACGACCACCCTTACGAGCCGTGGACGCAACGGGACTTCTACGGCATGGCGGCCTTCTTTGCCCGTTTGCAAGTTGTGTCGTTAGGTAAGAAAGACAACCTCACCATGTACGCGATTGGTGAGAAGAGCACCGGCGACGTGTTGTTCACAGGTTCAGCGAAAGATCAGGAGCCCGGCAGAAAAGGCGAACCCGTAAAGCCGAAGTTTCTGCAGGGCGAAATACTAACCGAGCCCTCGCTGCCCGAAGGCTTTCAAGAGGCGAAGTTCCAAGACAATACACCACCACAGCCGCCATTCTTCTCGCGTAAGGATCAACTGGCCGACTGGATCGTCAGATCCGATAACCCGTATTTTGCTCGGGCCATCGCGAACCGCCTTTGGGGGCAGTATCTAGGGCGGGGGGCGGTGCACCCGGTGGATAACATGAGCGAATCGAACGAGCCAAGTCATCCGGAGTTATTGAACGAGTTGACCGCGTGGCTGATCGAGCATGGATTTGATCTTCGCGCATACACGCGCGAGCTAGTGAACTCCAAGACGTATCAGCTTTCGTCCGCTGGCTCAACAGGCGAAGCCCAACCAATGTGGTTCCAGCACGCTCGTTCGCGCCCGCTTTCGGCCGAAGAGCTAGCCGCCTCGTGGCGTGTTGCGACGGGCTTTGCCGAACGCGAGAAGTCACGGAACGAATCGAAAGCGGAAGATCGTTTCCGCCCGCTGACACGCGATTACGTTTTGCGGTTCTTTGGTCAGCCCAATAATGGCGTCGGTGAATTTCAGGGAGGATTACACGAACACTTGTACTTGAACAACGGCCAACTGGGCAGCTTGTTCAGTTCCGCGCCCGAAAACCTGATCGAACGCACCGCCCAATCCGAGGCACCCTGGGAAGAACGAGTTGATCGCTTGTTTTTGCAAACGCTCAGTCGACCCCCACGCCCTGAGGAGCGAGAAAAGATCGTCGCGTTCCTATCGTCGGCGTCTGATCCGCGCGAGCGAGTCCGAGATACCGTTTGGGCTTTAATCACCTGCAGCGAGTTTCGTTTCAACCACTAGCAATCATGCTGAGAGCCTGCCTGCCGTGAAAAATGCCAAGCGACGGCAGTCTGCTTTCGCAGAGGAATTGCAACCATTTGCCCCCCAGGCGCTCTCGGTGACGGCAACTTGGGCAACTAGTTATGTGAGGAGGGATGCCATGTTTCCGCGTTGTTCGTCAACCGAACATTTCTCACGCCGAGCGCTGCTGAAAGGTGTGTTGGGCACGGCTGCGGGCGGGGCTGTCATGAACTGGGGATTGCTTTCACAGACCCCGGCATGGGGTGAAACGGTGCGTCGAGATCAGAAGCACTGTATTCTGCTTTGGATGAACGGCGGTGTGAGCCAGTTCGAAACCTTCGACATGAAACCTGGCCGGCCCACCGGCGGCGTATTCCGCCCCATCAGCACGAACATTCCGGGCGTTCAAATCTGCGAGCTGATGCCCAAAATGGCGCAGCAGATGGACAAGATCGCCGTGATTCGCTCGATGCGCACTTCGGAGGTTGATCACCCCGGCGGCATCTACCTTATGCACACCGGTTACCGCCCTGCGGCCAACGTGCGCTTCCCCGAAATTGGCTCAATCGTCGCCAAGTATCACGGCCAGGATGATTCGAACCTGCCGAACTTCATCAAGGTTTCGTCGCAAGGCGACGCTGGCAGCGGATTTCTCGGCCCCAAACATCAACCCTTTCACATTGGGGCCGAGGGGCAGTTGCCTCCCTTCTCGGCATCGCCACTAAGGCCCGAAGCGGAGCTTCGACGGCATGAAGTCCGGTCTATTTTAGAAGACAGCTTTGCCGAAACGCACCGGTCGGAACTCGCGCAGATGCATCGCGCCGCGTATGAAGCGGCGCGGCGGCTTCAAAGTGTCCGTGACGTGTTCAAGATTGACGAATGGGAAAAATACCGTGACCTTTACGGTGATAGCGCTTTCGGTCGGCGCTGCCTTCTTGCCCGGAGGCTAGTTGAAGCGGGGGTCCCGTTTGTTGAAGTTGGCCAGAGCAGCTACGATTCCCACGCCGATAACTTCGCTTGGCATAAGGGCTTGGTCCCGCCCATGGACCACGCTTGGGCCGGCTTGCTTACCGACTTAGCGCAGCGCGGCCTATTGGAAAAAACACTCGTCATTTGGACAGGCGAAATTGGCCGCACCCCAAACATCAACAACCGCGCCGGCCGCGACCACTACGTAAGGTGTTGGACAACCGCGTTGGCGGGTTGTGGCGTGAAAGGGGGCCTCATCTACGGCGAGTCGGACGAAGACGGAGTCGAAGTGAAAGACAACCCCGTCACCGAAGGGGATTTCTTCGCTACCATCTACCAGGCGCTCTCGATTGATCCCCTGACCGAAAATTACGCCGGATCGCGTCCAATCCCCCTCGCGCCCTTCGGATCAAAAGTGGTCAACGAACTTCTCTCGTAATGTCCCATGGCGACGCCATGAAAATTTCCAATCCGCAGCTTTGTTGGCAGTTAACATTCGAAGGCTCCTGGCCGACGGCCGTGGCGTTTCTCGGCTCCAGCCGGCGTTTGGCCGCCGCAAACGAGATCGGCCAGATCTATGTTTGGGATCTGCCGGAATCGCCGCCCGCCCAAGACAATGGCGCTCTACGTAAAGATCGCACGGCGCCCGATTGTCCTCCGGCGCGTCGATTGGATGGCCATACCAACCGTGTGACGCGGCTTTTCGCAACGGCGGATGGCAAGACGTTATTTTCTGCTAGCCTGGATCACACCGTTCGCCTTTGGCGCCCCGATGCCCCCGCCACAGGATCCGCTCAAGCCGTGCTCGACGCCGACTGGCGTAAGGAAAAAGCCAAACGGGCAGGTAACGATGACGCGCTTACAGCGCCCGGTGTGCTGGTGGAAACACTCATGTCTGCTCATGTGTTTGAGGGGCATCGCGATTGGGTCCTGGCGTTTGGCGCCAGCGCCGACGGTCATCGACTCATATCGGGCGACGCCTCGTCCCAGGTCTGCGTTTGGGATGTGGAACAACGGCGTGAAGTCTGTCGTTGGTCCGGCCTTCCTTGGAACTGGATTGTCGCCACCGCCTTATCGCCCGATGGCCAATCGGCCCTGGTTTCGGAATACCGTTATAAGCGGGATGACTTTGATTTGCCCGCCCCCGCGGTACGTTTCTACAACGCCGAAACGGGCGAAGAAAAACTGGACGTGCTCAAGACACTGTTCCCCAAGTACCAGGTCGAGAGCACCTCTTATGGCGCTGCTCAGGTATGGCGGAAGTTTATCGCGGAAGGTTTGATTGCGGCGGCCTACTCTCCCGATGGTTCTCTCGTGGCGTTAGGACAAGGAGGAGAAACCGCCACCGGCAGGGTGCACCTCATCGAAACCGCGACCGGAAGCGTGGTGCGCGAAGTTTCTGGCCATCAATACGGCGTAACCGATGTCCAATTTTCCGCTGACGGCCAGTACGTGCTCTCAACCGGTCGTGACACGATGCTCCGCATCTGTCAGGCGAGTGACGGCAAAGAGATAGCCGCGCTTGGCAAGAGTCGTGGCGGGCAATTCAAAGATTGGCTCTCCGCGATCGCCATTTCGCCCGATCAGAGCCACGTTGCCGCGACGGACATTGCCGGTCTCATTCACGTTTGGCGGCTCGCGTAAAGCAAGCAAGTTTTACCGGTCCAGACGGAACGTATCGTCGGGCAGGCGCCATTCTAAGGCTTTCTCAATCCTGCGGCGCAAGCCCGCCTCCCAGGCGGCGGCAAGAGCGTCCGATAGCGCCGCTTCTACGGGCCGCGTGCGGTCACGTCGAAACTCGCCAATTGCAGCCTCCAAGATTCCCGCGTCGTCTTTGAGGAGTTCCCGCCCAAGAAGCTGCGCGTCGTCCTCGTCGAGTACGCACAATGCTTCGGCAATTCGATGCGCGCATTGCCCGCAGACAGTTCGTTGATCGAGCAATGGCCGACAATCGCGGAGGAATGCATGACGGTCGAGCACTGCCAAACCGCGGGTGGCGAACGCATCGGCATAGTTCACCTTCGCTAACCGCGATAAGGAGGCGACCGCCAGGCAACACAGCGGCCCCGTTTCCGGAGATGCATATACACGTTGGAGTTCGGCGCCAAGGTAGTTGGGCCTCCCCGCAACTGTTAAGGCGGTCTCACGGCAAAGTGTCCAAGGCCACGATTCGCGTGGGAATAACCATTCAGCCGCCGGAAGGCCGAACGCAATAGCAAATTGCCCAACCATCCCCTGCGCAGTAGGATCGGCGGGCTGCGGGTGTTTCGAACTTATCTTGCCTTTCCTTCCGAGTCGATTGGAGCGTCCAAGTATCCAACCGCTCCAACAGGCCCCGACCGGGCCAGTTTACGTACTACCCGAACCCAAGCCAACTTTGACTCGGCGGCCGACGGCCGTTGTTCGTAGGCTGTGAGGCGCCACTGCACCATCTGCGACACAAGCTCTCCGTCGAGCAAGCCCGCGACAATTGAACTGATGGGGCGTGCGGCGTCAAAGCGATTCGGCGCGCCCTGCGCCTCGTTCAATAATGCCTGGCGACGGCGGTCAAAGGCGCCATTCTAAAACGCTATCGGCGCCACGGCTTTTGATTGATCCGGGTTGAACGATGCATAATGCAAGATGCGACCGTCGCGCGCGTCCACTTGCACCACCTGACGGTCGCTTGTCACGGTCAGGATATCGCCCCAGGTACTTCGAGCGTTTTGTTCGTGCACAAGCGCCAGGCAGAATGCGGGCGTCACACGTATTGCCGCCTCCAACGGCGTTGCTTCTTCACCCTCGTTAAGCGTGCGAGATCCAAAGGCGAAGTTGAAACCAAAGGGGGTGTCTTCATGTTCGCTCAGTACAAGCGCCAGGTGCGACCGAACTCGGCTATTGCTTCGGCGACCTTTTCACGCAATCGTGTTCTGGCCGCTACATCCAGCGGGGCCGGCTTGCCCGGTTGCCAGATTGGCGACTCAAGCTCAACTTCCTTTCCGTCCTTGTCCCGCCAACGGACTTCCCGTCGTCCACCCCGCTGAAAAAACTCGGGACGCACCGCTTCCTTAGGTGGGTAGGGTTGGGTTAACCGCGTCTGTAATTCCTCGAGCGGGATGTTGGCCCCCTTCAATGCGCAGGCCTGCCGTGGTGTAGCGTGGCCCCTCGTCAATTTGCGCGACAACGCGTTCTGCCTGTTCGTCAAGCGTTACTTGAACTGCCGCCTCGGAAAATCCTGCCCTGTGGTAGCCAGCCCGTAAACGTCGCTCGAGCACCGACGCCAACGCGTGCTTCGGCGCTAACGGATGGGAAGCCAACAGAACGGCGAAGTCGCTATATAGTTTCTTGCGGATTGTGTCCGCCGAGAAAGTGGTTGCCCCGTGAATGACGAAACGCTGCGGATCGCCCCATTGGCCGACGGTCTCAGAAGAAGCGGCTCCGATGGGAATCGTGGAGGCCAAGACCGCCATCATTGCGAGAAGCCTTCGCCGCCCTATGCTACGCCTCCATGCAAGGAGAATGACGGCGGGGAGACACCTCTTTCGGGCGGCCCTGTCAAGCTAAGAAGCGCAGCGAATTTTTCGGCGGGTGCAAAACTTTCGCCAATTCCGAGGGTCAGGGCAGCCGTTCCGATTCGGGAATGTGCACCACGGTAAGCAGGCAAGAATCCCAAACGCGCCCGCCGCGACTGCTGTTCCATGTGATATAGAGCCTGTCGCCTGCAGGATCGACAGCCGAGCCAAAGGTTCCCTACAACGTGAAGCCAAACTTCTCCCGGCAGTAGGGATGCAAGAACGCCAACACCTTCTTTCGTCCGGTCTGCGTATCGAATTGCACAATGGGGCAACCGTCATTCTCGCTGCCGCCATGAGCGCCGGGCACATAGTAGAGATAACGTCCGGTGGGATCCGCGTCGATCGATGTGATGTACTGTTGTGTTCCCACAGCGGCAGGGCCAAGCTTTCGCACCATTTCCGTCGTAACGTCAAAGGCGTAAAACCGGGCGGGTTGATCGCCGTCGCTTTGTGACACGGTGTAGATGATTCCTTGCGGCGTCTCATCGGTCGCCGCGCGGAGACCAAGGTAAGCGTCAATCGGCTGCGGCGCATTGGGGTGAGCCGGGTCGAACCTGACCAGTTGCCCCAGCGTTTTCCCTTCTGTACTCGGCGTGTAGTAGACGCGGCCCGTTGACGTCGAAACCATCAAGTACCGCGAAGGCCCACGAGGGCCGGTATAGATTACCTTGCCGGCTCCGATGTCGTAAGCGAAGAACTGGATATTCTCGTCGCCCCCGATGGGTTCACCGGCGGTTGTGCCGCCGTAAAAGATCAGCCGCTTAGGATCTAGTGCACCCGTAGGAATGCAGTGCTTGGCGACGGGGGCGTGAATCAACACTTCTGCTTTGCCGCTCTTGGGATCGGCGGCAATAACCCAGTCTCCACGGAAATGATACTCGTCCGTTGTGACGCGGGTGCTACCACGATGCGTGGCAAAGTAGACGCGACCGTCACTCCCAACATCCACTCGTGTATGGACTTTTCCCGGAGTGTAGTGTCCTTCGGGCAGATCGATCAGCTTCTGCACGTCGCACAGCAGTCGAAACTCCTTTGATTCAGCATCGTATTCATAGACGAAAGCATTGCCCTGCGGCGCTAAGTGATCTCCAATGGCGCTGTAATAACGGCCTGGCGCCGCCGAACCATCGCCCCACACCGACCAAGGATTTCCCGGATAGTTCTGCCCCGGATAATACAAGAGGTCAATGGTTGGCGGCGTCTTAGCCACTTCGACGTCAGAATGGATGGTCTCCGGCTTGCGGAGCAGATCTGGGCTATTGAATGTGACTACGCGTTTACCGCCGGGCAGCTCCGGAGGATACGTCAGCGTTTCCTTCTCCTGCTTTCGCGGATTCGTTGGTTGGGCGAAAGCCAATGTGGGCGGCAGAAGCACCAAGATTCCGATGAATACCCGCAAGGAGGACGTAACGCTCAACATGGGATTGTCCGGTGGAAGGAGAAGTGACACAGCCACCAGCCGCCAAGTATAGCATCCCCCAAGGCCGCAACGCGAATGTCTTGCGCATTGCGGATCACGCTGAGAACAGGCAACCGCCTACGAGCATCTATCTTTAACTCGCGAAGCGCGCCTCAACCTCGATCCATTCGTGAGCAGCCATCTCTAGCCGTACGGCGCCTTCCTCGAGCGGGCAATCGCCAAGCGGTCGGCCCAGGAAATCGACTTGCCGGGCGCTGTTGAACGGGCGAAATCCTGAGAACTTCAACCGCGCTGGACGGCCGGCATTCTCCAATAATCGGACGCGCACCCCGACGACGCGATTCTCCTCGATCACCGAAGACCAGTGCGTAGCCACCACGTTCCGCGCGTCCAAGTGGAACAACCAACCACTCTGATTGATCGGCGGAGGAGCATTGTCGAAACAGTGCATGGGCGGCGCCAGGAATGAAAGCGCTTCCTGAAGTGGATTCTTCAATTCGATTCCTACTCCCATGCGGAACTTACGCGCTGTTTCGCCCCGCACGACAAGCAAACTGTCGAGCATGCGGTACTCGGTGCGGCGATGAAAGGGCAAGCCGGCCGTCAAGATCGTCGTGCGGGTCTCGCCGTCTTCCACCTCGATGTATAACGGCGCTTCTAAACGTTTGGAATTCGCCGGTTGCCGCGCCAGGTTCACCGCGCGCGAGAGCGTTGCAGCTTCATTGGCCCAGGCGAATCTCGAGCAGTAGTACGAGCTCCAGGGATCGGCACGGCATTCCTCGTGTGGGTCCAATTCCATTTCGATGTGAAGCACGCGGCTCCCTCGGTAGACCTGGAATCGTTGCGTAAACGTGGCCAGGGTATCGCCCTTCCTAGTCGTTAGCCGGCCACGTGTGACAATCTCACCCATGACCGTATTGGACGCCGTGACTTCGACCGAGTCGGCAACCATCCGCGAATACGTGGCCGCTGTGTCTTCTCCTCGGTAGTCGCCACCTGGTTGCGGACGGCGAGCGGGAAGCCGAAACGCAAGTTGCTGCGAGAGGCGATTGCCGCGTTTGTCATACTCCTTTACCGCCGCTAACCCGCCTGTTTCGTTGCTGACAATTGCCTCAAAAAACTCGTTGCGTAGGACGCCTTCTTCCGCCAGCGGTCGGGGTAGGGGTTTGGGATCGCGCTTTGAGGCGCCGGCAGGCGCCCAGACAAACC
>CAYWIS010000001.1:27367-50072 GCA_964458385.1 uncultured Pirellulaceae bacterium | reverse complement strand
CCCCATCGACGGCGTATCCACGGTGGCCAACTTGCGTTCACCATCGCGTCCGACGGCGTAAATCGGCCGCCCCTCGGTGGGCAGGTAGGGAAGCTGAGGCGTCTCCAGCGTCGTGCGGCGCGCAAAACTATACGGATTCACCACGAGGTATCCCGGCTCGGCGGCGACACTCGTTCGCGGCAATTTCTGGGCGAACCGCGCAACGGCCTGCTCCAGTTCCCGCTTAAGGGCGTCGTCATCCACGGCCGCAGTCGCCTGATCCGTTTTGTCCGCGGGCGGTGATAACTCTTCACCTTGGCCATCCAAGCGCTCAATCCATGCTTGACCGCGCGACGGCGGCAGGTCGAGCGCTTCCAACGACCGCCCCGCAACGAACTGCGTTAGTGAATCCAATGTGTAAATAGCCTCGGCCATGGCGCGGCGACGCCACCAGCGAACAACACTCGAAATGGGATCGGTCGTTTGTCGTACAATCGCTTCCTTCAAGTAGGGAGACCGGTATTGGTCGGCGTCGAAGCGATCTGTTTGGCTCGGCGATTCGGTATTGTGGAAAAACTCTTCCAGCGTGACCGGCTTCCCCAGGGCATTTACATAACGCGAAATGCGGCCCAAGTCCTCATACCACGGCGAGGTTACTCCTGGCCAATGCGCCAGGCAAAGCGCCGCCACATAGTCACGATCCATCGACTCGCCCATTTTCAACGCCAACCGCAGAAACGTGCTCGGCTGAGAGGCGTTAAGAGGCGGTCGCGCAAGGGCATCAATCGCGGCATTTACAGCACTCTCCCAACGCGTTTTCACTTGCGTTCCTTCGGGAAAGCGTCCTTCCTCCAAGGTCGCGTGCAATGCGCCGACGAAACCGAACTTATTCAAAGCTTGCGGCAATAGCGGGACTAAGCCAAATCGCCGTCGGCCAAAAACTTCGGGCCGTGTGCCAATAAGACGTTCGTAAAGTTCAGCCCCTAAGCGAAGTTGCGTAAAAATCGTTTCGCACGAAAGCAACGGCAGTCGAAGTTCGCGCCATTCGCCTCCCACCAGTGCAACACGATTTTCGGATACCGCTTGCCGAAGCGCCGCTAACGAGTCCGGCTCTTGGGCGGCCATCGCTTCCAGCAATTCCGCCGACGCCAGCACGCTACCGCGCAGCGGTGTGGCTAGTTGCTTGCGAAAAAGCGGTCCCAGGGTCGTAGGCGCAAGCATGGTCAGGTCGAGCAAGTACGCATCGACCGGGTAATAGTGATCGCGTTCCTCGGCGAGAACATCGAAGCAAGCCGCCAGTTTTTCTCGGGCCGTTGCTTCATCGCCGCTGACAGCCGCGACCGCCGCGGCCACGGTCTGGTTGCCGAAGTGAACCTGGTCCAAATTGCTGGAGTATCGCATCTGCCGCGTGAGCAACTCCACTTGCAGATAGCAATACCCTAGGGCCAGGAAGTCGGCGGCCAAGTCGTCGTTCACCCGCGCAATATCATCGTCGAGTGAGGCCAAGGCTTGCGCCACAATCTCGTCTCGATCGATGGACTTGCGGATCAGGCAGGCGCCTTCCTCCTTCGCCCGTTGGGCAAATCCGGTTGGCAATTGCGGCTGCGCCACCGTGGGGACGACTACGAGACGATTGGCCAAGACATCGGGCGGATAATCGACGCGAGCCCACCGGGGAAGCTGCCCCGCAGCGGCGATCAACTCTGGCCGCCAAAGCGCTGACCATGCAGCGAGCAAACCTTGGGCGTCATCCCCCTCGTGATGGAGCGGAAAGTCCTCCAGGCTGTGGCAGGGAAGAAGGATTATTAATTCCTCGTATTTCATGCAGACTTGGACCTTAACTCCACAACGAGAACCGCAGCGTATTTTTCTCTAACCGCGCGGGGGTAGAAACTTCGTACAACGGCAGGCGGGCTCCACGCGTCTCAGCATGACCAGATGTACACTCGCGTCGGTTCGCCACATTTGGATCACTCGTCCAGCGAGATCGTCGTCACATGGGCCGAACACCCCGCGTGCATTTCCCGCAGGTACGAGCAGCGAACTTTTCCGCCGTAGCGTCTCACCGCCGGATCGAACAAGGTGGGGCGTCTGCCAGCATCGAAGCTTCCCGGCCCGCGTTCCCCAACATTTTAGCCAGCAGCGACGCCGCACGATACCGGCGAATCGATGGGTTGCGTCGGCCGGCTGATCCCCTACACTGAACGAAAGAATCTGCCGTGTATCTCGGGATATAGCCATTATGAGCGACCAGTCGAACTCGAGTTGGATTGTCGATACGTCGGACGCCACCTTCGAGCAGGACGTGATCGAGCGTTCCAAAGAGAGCCCCGTGGTCTTGGATTTCTGGGCTACTTGGTGTCAGCCCTGCCTCATGCTCAAGCCACTGCTCGAACAACTGGCCAACGAGTATCAGGGGCGGTTTGTACTCGTCAAGGCCGAGCAACAATCGAACTGGCAAGCGCTGCGTGAATTCCAAGTCGAAGCATTTCCGACGGTGTTCGGCGTGGTCGATGGCAAACCCGTTGACTATTTTCTGGGACTGCTGCGGCCGGCCCAATTGCGAGAATGGATTGACCGTTTGCTAAAGGTCGGCGAGGTGGCGCAGCTGGAACGCCTGGAAACGTCCGACCCCGTCGCGGCCGAAGCGGAGTACCGCAAAGCCTTGGAAGCATCGCCCAAGGACGAAAAATTACTCATTGGGCTGGCGCGCGTTCTGCTTCACCAAGGGAAGAACGAGGAATGCCGCCGCGTGATCGAGCAGTTGGAATCGAGCGGCTACCTCGATCCTGAGGCCGAAAAGATCAAAGCAGCACTCGACTTGACCGGAAATGCCAACGCCAACGTGGATGAGTTGCGTAGCAAGGTTGCAACGTCGCCGGGCGACTTCGCCTTGAAGGTCGAACTCGCACACGCCTTGGCAGGCCAATCTGAATACGAAGAAGCGCTCGCGCTGTGCCTTCAGGCGGTGGAAGAAGATCGCGGCGGCGCCGGCGAGTCAGCTCGCAAGCTCATGTTGGAGATATTCCAAGTATTGCCCGCCGACTCGCCCCTTAAAGCAAAGTACCAACGCAAGCTCTCCGCGGCGCTATATTAGCAACTACGCGCGCTAGGCTGTGCAACAGCGCCAATACCGTCGTTAATTAATTAAGAAAGTTTGCGGCGGAATTCCATCGTCGCGCTCCTCCCATTGACGGCGCACTTCGCGCAAACCGTAGGCGCACAGTTCGAAGCGTTGGCTTAAACGCTCCAAAAGGTCGCTGGGCGCGTCCTCTTCGGCGTCACTTTCAATGGTGCTGGCGATGAAATACGACCGCTTGCCGAGCATCGTGAAGCTTTCCGCGCGCGACTCGCGACTTTGACTCCTTCGCTCTAAGGCCTCGGGATAAACCCCTGCCCAGAACAGCGTGAAGTCGCCAATATGCCGATGCACCTCGCGCCGCGCGTTTCCGACGCGGTTCTCGGCTTCGAGGAACATATGGGCTACATCGTCGACAACGCGTCCCGAAAGATCGCGAATGCGGTAGATCGCGTCGTTGCGGATGAACTTGGTCAACAGGCCGGTCAAATAGTCGACCAAGCTAGGATCAGCTACCCCAAGTTGAACGCCAAACGTATGCTCCGCAAGCCCCGCAAAGTATCGACGTAATAAGGACGACGGTTCATTAGAGCGCATCGACCAGCACCTCCTGATGCCCATGGTGTGGCGATGATTGTGGGAAACCCACATCTCGTTGTGACAAACTAGGAGGTTTGCAAAAAATGCAGACCTCGCTATTCCAACTTTATTCCGCCCCTGATTGCCAAGTCAAGGTCGAAAAAGTGCCGACTGCCGGCAGGCTCCCCGGGCGCGAAATTCCGCAATCGCAAACGATGGGCCAGTCCGATTGGAACTGCCTAATGGGTGTACTACTGGCATTTGCCCTTGGGGTTTGGTAGGTTTTCAGCACCGCCAATGGCTTCTGTGAGCGCGGTGCTGTCGTTTTTTGCATCAGCCAACGCCTTCGATTTCAGCAGATCGTTATGAAGCAGGCGATTCCCGGTGTGACTCCTTCCAGTGTGGCGGAAGCGCGAATCATGACGGTTTGGCCGTCTATCGCTAAGTTTGGAATCGCTCGCACGCTGGGCCGCTTATACAGCATCCAGATTGGATGGCTGTTCCTAACCGTCGGCAACCTGCTGGCGTTAGCCTTCGCCCCGCTATCGGCTGCCCTCTATTTCCTGCGCGTATTGCCGGGCACAGGGGAACGGTACACGCTGACAAATCGGCGGGTGATTATTGAGCGAGGTCTGGAAGGTCGGGAGCAGCAGTCGGTAGCGCTGGATCGCTTTGATACGATCGAAATCTACGTGCGGCCCGGACAAGAATGGTACCACGCTGGCGACTTGATCTTCCGGCACGGAACGACCGAAACATTCCGTTTAGAAGCCGTCTCACGTCCAGAAGGATTTCGTCAGGCATGTCTTAAAGCGCATCACGCCTATCAAAGCGTCAAGCGAGCGTTGGAGCGCGAAGCGGCAACGGCCTGATGCACGAATCCCTGCCGGACACACCGAATCACGTGTCGCACTAAACTACGGCTGGCGCGCCGCGGCGCTGTAGAGCGTGGCCATCTTCTCGACAATCTCGGCGATTTTCTGCCGGCACGACTCTGGCTCGATGACCTCGGCCTGATCTCCCAAGGCCAGTACGCGAGGAATGACATCCATCTCATGGCCCGCACGGACCTTTAAGATCATGCTGCCATCTTCGAGCGTTTCGATCTCCTGATCTTCATGCCAGGGATCTTCCATTACCCAGCGCGATGCTAAAGAGCTAATACGAATGCGAAACTCCTGCAGGTCTTCGGCCGTGAAGATGCCTAGCGTCCCCTGCAAATGTTGCTGAGGATCAAAGTCTTCCGGCGGCTTGAACCACTCGTCCAGGGCCGTCGCCTTCTTGAAGCGATCGAGTTTGAAATGCCGAATACGCCCCTCGCCTTCGGGTGCTTCGCAAGCCGCGGCGATGATATATAAGCTGGACTGATAGAAAACAATCGCGTAGGGTTCGATCTTGCGGCGCTGCGCTGACTCAACGTCTGGCTTTTGGTATTCGACCTCGACCACACGATGCTCCATGATCGCGCGGTTGAGGGTGCTCAAGATCCCATGGTGACTTTCGTAGGATTTGGCCGGCATTCCGCGGACGTACAATACCCGCCGATACTTTTCATAGTGATTCCACACCGCTTGGGGCAGCGCTTCCTTGATCTTGTTCCAAAAGGACTCGATTCCCTGCCAAAACGGAGTGCCGGCCAACGGATAAAGCAAATCCCGGCTTAGGGAAACGGCGATCAATTCGGTTGCCGAGGCTGTAATGGGCGTCGCCTCTTTGGCTAGCGGGCCAAACTTCCATACTTTGCCGCGGGGCGAGTCGTGACTGTCCACGTCGATCCCGGCCGCTTGAAGCGCTTCCAGGTCACGGCGCACAGTCCGCACATGCAACGAACTGAGTCCCAGTTCGTTCACCAAGTCGTCGCGAATCTCCTCTAGCGTTCTTCCGAACCGTGTGCGTTCTAGGATTTGCAGAATCTTATGCTGCCGAATTAGCTGTTCGTTTCGGGCCATCGACGCGTCCTTCGAAGAGGGGAGTGCGCCTATCATCATACGCCGCCACACGCCCGCGGCAACGCCGCACGAGGCAGGCCATGGCTCTACCGCTCCCTTACCGTCCAGGCGAACTCAGCCCTTACTGACGTTCGTTCTTCATCGAAATCGCTCGTCGAAGGGATGCACCGGACCAAGCGTTTTAGGCTTCGGAAGGGCTTTCAGCAGATGCGCGGCGATGTGCAAATCTTCTTTAGTCGTAATCTTCAAGTTGATAGGCGATCCGGGCACAATCGTTACCTTCTCGCCCAGTCGTTCCACCAGTTGTGCATCATCGGTTGCCGGTTCCGAACCGCGGTTTGCGTACGCCTTGAGTAACAATTCGCGGCGGAAAACTTGGGGCGTTTGTGCTTCCCACAACCCTTCTCGGGAAATGGTCTCTTGGATCGTGTGATCTTGATTCACGCGTTTCAGCGTACCGGTCACAGGAGTCGCCAACATGGCGGCGCCCGTCTTCTCGGCAGCAGCGAACACGCGATCGATCCATTCATCGGCCAAGCACGGCCGGGCGGCGTCGTGGACCGCGATAAAGTCCACATCGTCCTTCACTCGCTCAAGAGCCCGTTGCACAGAATCCGAACGCTCAGCGCCGCCTTCTACTACTTCCAGTCCCAAAATGGCCACATTGGCGCCAAATTTGGAAAAGAAGTACTCCTTGTCGTCAGGAGAAATAACGACGATCACCTGTTTCACGTCATCGCGGTTCACAAACCGTTCGGCCGCGTGGAGCCACACAGGCCGCCCTTCTAACGGAGCAAACGGCTTCTTGTAATGCGGGTCGTGAAAACGACTGCTTTTGCCTGCGGCGGCCAAGATCACGGCGAAGCGCGGCATATGCAACCTTTTTCCAAGGAAGGAAAACCGTGGGAAGGAACGTCCCTCACCCTACGGCGGGCACACCAAATCGTCAAGCGCCGGTCAACGCGACTGATCGGACCTGGTTCCCCGTCCTGCGTCGGTCTCCCACGGCGCCGCGATAACCATCCAATAAAGGCATCGCAACGCTCCCTCGCCTTAACAGGCGGCTCCCGCACCTGATTATTTACGGTCGTCAGAGTTTCGTCTCCTTCGTACAATGCATCATCCAAGAAAACACTCTTGAGAATAGAAAAAGTAGGGGGAAACACGGAATGGCCGGTACGACGAAACGTGTGCTCGATGTGGGCAACTGCGACTTCGACCATGCCGCGATTCGCCGCCTGATTGAAGGTCAATTTGACGCGCAGGTGATACAGGAGCATTCGCAATCCGCTGCGCTGGCAGCGCTCCGGCGAGAGCATTTTGACCTCGTGCTGGTGAACCGCAAATTTGACCAGGACTATAGCGATGGCCTGGACCTCATCCGCGCCATCAAAGCGGATCCTGCCTTGGCCGACACGCCCGTTATGCTGATTACCAACTATGCCGAACACCAGCAAACGGCTGTCGAAGCCGGAGCGATCCCTGGATTTGGCAAAGCAGAGTTGTCCTCCCCGGAAACAATACGGCGTCTTGCTGAGGTGTTGATGGAGACGTAACGGTCGCAATCCGCCCCTAGATAGGTGACAACGCGATTGAAGCGCATCGGCCGTTGTCGGCCGTCACAAGGAGCTTTCTTCACGCGAAGTTGCCCGTACTAAGCTAGGCGACGCCCCAGTAGCCAAGGGGATGCTTGTTGCAAAAGGAAGCGGTTGCCCAACGAGAATTGGAAAAGAACTTCGGGGCATCGTGCACGGTTACTCATCCCCTAAGAGTTCTCGCAAACGCCGCATTGCTCGAAGATAGCGCATGCTGGCGGCGGGCTGCGAGAGTCCCAGCGCCTGGGAGACTTCTTGGTTCGATAGCTGCTCAAAGTGGCGCATGACGAGAACTTCGCGGTCGCTGTCGTCCAGTTGCTCCAAAGCGTCATGAAAGCGCCGGGCCAACTCGCGCATGGTGGCTTCCGCCGCGGGCGTTCGTTCGCGGTCACAGATCTGAGCGGCCAACTCCATCGTTGAGCGGTCGTTGGCGGCTGGAACCGCTAGTCGCTGCTCTCGGTCGACGCTGCGTTTACCCGATACTCGGTGTCGCCGGTGGGAATCGATGATCCGGTCTCGGGCGATGTTACGCAACCAAAGATGAAAGGGCATCGCCGGATTGGCCAAATACTCGGCCAATCTTCGGTTAGCGTCTAAAAGGGTGTCTTGAACCACGTCGCTAACGTCAACCCGGCGTTGAATCTTGGGATCAAGACGCATTTGCACCAGACGCCGTAGCGCCGCCCGGTGACGCTCCAGCAGGCGGTTAATCGCCTCACGATCGCCTTGTCGCGCAGCTTCTAGAAGTTCGTTTGTCTTTTCCGCCTCTGGCCACATGGGGAATTCATCAGAAACAACGCGCAAGCGTGATGGCCCCGCGTCGCCGCGAGACGCCAGAAACGCAGTTAGTGGTGCTCGGCCGCGAGCTCCGCTTTTGTTCGCGGCTTCCGCAGTCGAAGTCGCATATTCAACATTTCGACGATCACGCTAAACGTCATCGCAAAGTAGATGTATCCCTTGGGCACGTGGACGCCAGACCCTTCAGCGGTAAGCATTACCCCGATAAGCACCAAGAAGCTTAAAGCCAACATCTTGACGGTCGGGTGCTTATGCACGAAGTGTGCAACGCTCTCGGCAAATACAAGCATCACCCCAATCGCAAACATCACAGCGACGATCATCACAATGATCTGATTGGTCATACCAACCGCGGTGATGACGGAGTCAAGCGAAAAGATCACATCCATCATGATAATCTGCACGAGCACCCCGGCGAAGCTCGCCACTGCCGCGTCGGCGTCGGTTTCCTCGTGGCCTTCCATTTCGCGGTGGATTTCGACCGTCGCCTTCCATACCAAGAACAGGCCGCCGCCCAAGAGAATCAAATCGCGGACCGAGATTTCGTTGACCTCACGATGCCCTCGCAACCATTCGCCAAAGACGCCAAGTCGATCGAGTGAAAAGAGGGGATCAGTCAGCGACATGACCCAAGTGATCGACAGCAGCAACAAAATGCGCATCACCAGAGCCAACCCTAACCCGAGCTTCCGCGCCTTGGGCTGCTCCTCCAAAGGCAACCGGCCCGTGAGTATCGAAATAAACACGATGTTGTCGATTCCCAGCACAATCTCCATGACGCTGAGAAAGAACAACGCGACCAGCGCGTCCAATGGATTCTGCAGCACAGCTTGGAATGATTCGGCAAAGGCTCCCATCGTCGGCGGCTCAGTGGGCGATTAAGGTAGGAGGTTGCAGAGGAAACGCCTCATCATACTGAATCGGAAATGTGGAGGGAACTCGTCGATCTTTGGCCAGGAATCGTGACCGCCGTACAAACGCTGCTCGCGGTTACGGCGACCTGTCACGCCGTCACGCGTAAGCGCGAAGTGCGTGCGGCAATCGGCTGGATCGGCGTCATTTGGCTGTCGCCATTCATCGGCGTCACGCTGTACCTCATGTTCGGCGTCAACCGAATTGAGCGGCGGGCCCAAGTAACGCGCGGCCGCGTTCACCGCGTTCCAGCCCCCGATCACGCCGCCCTTTGCACGTCGCAACACATGGCGGAAAGGTTTGGCCCTGCAGGCCAAGCGTTAGCGCCGTTGGTGCGATACGTGGACCGGGTTGTCGATGTCCCCCTCTTAGCCGGCAACCGATTGGAAATGCTCCGAGGCGGCGAGGCGGCCTACCCGGCCATGATTCAAGCCATTAACGAGGCGGAGTACTCCGTTGGGTTAAGTACGTTTATTTTTGAACGTGACGCGGGCGGCAAAATGTTCCTTGAAGCACTGCGTCACGCGGTCGAACGTGGGGTCGAAGTTCGCGTGCTGATTGATGACGTAGGCGCGCAGTTTTTCTCCTGGCCCTCGATTTACACGCAACTGAAACGGGCGGGGGTGCGTACGGTACGGTTCATGCGGTCGCGAGCGCCCTGGCGGCTCCCCTATGCGAATCTTCGCAACCATCGCAAGATCCTGGTCTGCGACGGTCGGATCGGCTTCACGGGCGGCATGAACATCCGCCAGGAGCATCTCCTGCTGTCGGGAGCTAAGCATCCAATCGAAGACGTGCACTTTCGCATTACGGGGCCTGTGGTCGCGCATCTACAAAAGACGTTCGTCGAAGATTGGGAGTTTTCGACGCGCGAACGCCTGACGGGAGACCGTTGGTTTCCTAAGCTGACGCCAACCGGTGAAGCGCTGGCGCGAGGAATCGCCGATGGGCCCGACGAGAACTTCGAGAAAACCCGGCTGGTATTCGAGGGCGGACTGGCGTGCGCTCAGCGCTCGATCTCGATCGTTTCTCCCTACTTTCTTCCAGATCAATCGCTGATTTCGTCTCTCTCGGCCGCTTCCCTGCGAGGCGTGGACGTCAATATCATCCTTCCGCTGAAAAACAACCACAAGATTGTCCATTGGGCGGCAATGGCCCAGATGTGGCAAGTGCTTCAATGGGGTTGTAAGGTCTGGCTTTCGCCTCCTCCTTTCGACCACACCAAGATGATGGTGGTGGACGAACTCTGGTGCATCGTCGGCTCAACCAACTGGGATCCTCGCAGCCTGCGTCTAAATTTCGAGTTCAATGTGGAGTGTTACGACACCACGCTGGCGAGCCAGCTTACGGGATTGTTCGCCGAAAAGCTCGGACGAGCAAAACAGATCACGCAAACAGATCTTGATGCACGAAGCTACCTAGTTCAGCTTCGGGGCGGCGTAGCGCGTTTGGCTTCGCCCTACCTCTAACACGACGACTCGCCGCGCCGGGACCGATTCCCTAGAATGCGGAGGAGCCCGCCGCAAGGACGGCGAACGACAGGGTTCTTCGCTCATCTCCAAGCGTTGCAATTCCACCTGCATGGGAAAAAAGGACCGCAACAAAAAGAAGATTCGCGCGGACTTCCGCAAAAATGTACAAAGCCGGGCGCGGCAGCGCGACCTGACGCGCGAATATATCATCGGAGAATCAGACGCCGACACCGCCCCGTTAAGCGAACGCGTGAGCGGTAAGGGCGAACTGAGCCGCAAGCGGACCGTGATCGGTGAGGCGCCCACGGGCGACGGTGAGCCCGTCGTCGGGGTGGAGTTGGAGGTGGATCTGTCGCAGTGCCTTGCCGGTCGCGTCATTAGCGTCCATGGACTGGCAAGTCTGGTGCTCGCCGACGACGGCCAGGAATATCGCTGTGCAGTGCGACGGCTGCTTAAATCGCTAGCCACGGACCAACGAAACGTGGTCGTAGCGGGGGACCGAGTGTGGTTCCGTCCCGCAACCGGCAATGAAGGGATCATTGAACGTGTCGAACCCCGGCATGGCGTGATCAATCGCACCAGTCGCAACCGCCAACACGTCATTGTGGCGAACGTGGACCAATTGGTGATCGTCGCTAGCGCCGCACAACCCGACCTCAAACCAAACCTGATCGACCGCTTTCTGGTAACCGCGGAGAAATCGCGTGTTCGCGCGGTGGTCTGCATCAACAAGATCGACCTGATTGATCCGGCCGATCTACAACCACTGGCGGGCGTCTATGGTCAAATGGGATATCAGGTCATGTTGGTTTCGGCCACCACGGGTGTGGGTATCGATCGCTTCCGACGTTTACTTCGCGGTCGACATACCGCGCTTGCGGGCCAGAGCGGCGTGGGCAAGTCCTCGCTCCTTAATGCTGTTGAACCGAAATTAGGCCTTCGCGTACGCGAGGTGAGCGAAGACACCGAGAAAGGGCGACATACAACCACCACGGCGCGATTAATCCCCTTAGCCATGGGAGGCTTCGTGGTCGACACGCCCGGCATTCGCCAATTCCAGCTCTGGGATGTAGCCCCCGAAGAAGTTGCCAACTACTTCCGTGACTTGCGCTGCTACGTGGGGCGTTGCCGGTTTCCCGACTGTACCCACACACACGAAGACCATTGCGCCGTCAAGAACGCTGTAGCCGACAATCGCGTCGACGTACGGCGGTACGAAAGCTACTGCAGCATCTACGCGGGCGAATACGAATAGTAATCGGCTGACTCGTTGGTGAAGAACATGATCGCAATTCAACAATCATCTAGTCAGCGCCGACCAGTTTCCGTTAAACCGTCCACCGCCATTCCGGCTTGCAGTGCAATTGCAGCCACAATGATCCCCTGGCCGCCAATTGATGCTTTCTCGCAAACACCTGACTTGGGATCTGTGCGGTCGCCTTTAGCGCCAACCGAGGATACGTTCTCTCACCGTGGATCACTTAAGGCTGCGTGGCCAGAGCGGCGGGTTCGGTAGCCTGCAATTTGAACACCAGATGTGTTGCTCCGACATGACCCGTAGGACCGAAAACGCATAGCTTACCAAGGTAGGCTCGACCGCAGCTCATACGTTGCGGTATGCGACGATACTTGTTCACACGGTTCAAGGAAGTCAATCTTCAGGCGTATCCTCCGGGGCTTCGCTCCGCTCGGCTTCACCGGGGGGCGTGGCGGCCGCTTCATCATCATTATTGCTCACCGAACCATTCATCGCCGAAGGCGTCTCCGGGTTCAGGTCAGTATTCCGGAATGAAGCACGTTCGAGGAAGTCCCGCCGTGCGCGGAGGAAGCACTTCATATGCTTAAACGACTGCACCAGCCACACCGTACTGGATACCGCCGACAACCCGGCGCCGGCGTAGGCGAGCCACGGGCGAGCTGAGCCCCACACGCAGAGGTAAATGGCCGCTCCCGTTGCTCCTAACGCCAGGAGAAATTTGGTAACGGCCATGCTGAACCATTGCATTTGCGTGTAACGCTCGATCGCCGATCGCGCCGAAGTGTTCGCCAAGTCTCGCATAGCGGCAAGTCGGGTTGCGACTTCGGGCGCCTGCGAGCGAGGTTGAAATTCTTCGGGAGTAATTTTGGGTTGGGTTGCCGAGGTGTCGGTGGTTGGCCCACCGAGAATCGATACCAAGCTTGGCGCTGACGATGTCGAGGTCGTTGTCAACGTAGGTTTGGGCGGCGGCCCGGTCCGCGTGACCGAAAGCGTCGGCGCAGACGCCGCCGGCCGGTAGGACGAAACCGTGTCTGCACCGCGCACGCGCTGAAGCAGTTTCGCCATGTAGTCCTCAATGGAGTCCTCATCGTCCGACTCCTCGCTCGCGGGCGGCGGCGATTGAGTGACAGGCGAGCCAAACGGCGACGCCCCCAGCGTTGATCCGAACGCTTGGCTGGTTCCCATCGGCGGCGTTTCGTCTTCGTCGTCGGGGAACGGCTTGTATCCCATCTTCGCGAGAACTGCGGCGGCGCCGGTTAGTCCGCCACTGGGCGACGAATCTTGGAACAGCCCCTGATCGGGCCGGCGCGATACGACGAGGGTTGCAGTATAGTCATCGTCAGCAGGCGGCCCATCAACGGGCGGCACGGTGGCGGATGGCGGCGGCACAACCATCGTCGAGGAGATATCGTCCGGATACGAATTCTGCTCGGCCGGGGGCGCCTCGAGCGTCGCGGGATGGCGTGTCAGTTCCGCTTCTCGTTCGGCAAGCCGCTCTCGCTCCCGTTGCAGTTCCGCCTCGCATTTCTCTAGTTCGGCTCGCAGCTGTTGGACCTGCTCGCCCTGCGCGGTTAGTTCAGCGTCTTTTTCCTGAAGCGTCCGTTCCCATGCGGCCAGCTCAGCCGCGTGACGTTCTCTTGCTTCCTCAAGGTCACGGCGAACGTGCTCCAATTCCGAGCGAACTTGCGCCGCTTCCAGCTCAAGGGCCTTGATACGATTCTCCGCCTCTTCCGACACGGGCGGTTCAGCGGACTGGTATTGTGGTTGCGCCGCGCGCTGTTCTGCTTCCTGCAACGCATTTTGCAACTGACGCAATTGTTCCTCAAGACTATGGCGTTCCGCCGCGTAGTTGGCCGTAGCTTCGTCCAAGCGACGCTGCAATTCGGCAATCTGCTCTTCGCCAGCCCGAGCCCGCTGTTCCCAGACGGCCTCCCCTTCGCGCTGCGACGCCAAGGCCGCGTCGTGGGCTGCAAGCTGCTCCTCCTTCCGTCGCAACTCGTTTTGGAGGTTCGCCACGTCCTCCGAAAACTGAGAGCGCTCCGCGTCGAGTTCCGCCCGGAGTTGCTCTTCGTGCCTGCTCCACTCATTGCGGAGGTTCGCGACCTCTTCGTCCCGCCGAGCGCGTTCCGCGTCGGCCTCACTTCGGCAGCGTTCCAGCTCTTGTTGCAGTTCGGCAACGCGTTGCTGCAATTCCGTTTCCCGCGTTCCAACTTCGTCGGCCGACGGCGCAGTAGCAAGTTGCATAGCCACTTGGGCGGCGCGTTCCTCGGCCGCCACTCGGTCTCGCTGAGCCGCCTGTAATGCTTCACTTAACTCGTTAATCTTGTTTTCCGATGCCTGCCGCGATTCTTGGAGTTCGCGTTCAAGTTCTTCGGCGCGCAGACGCCAGCTCTCAGCAGATCTCTGAACTTCTTCCGCCGCAACACGGCTTTCCGCTTCTCGCTGCCATTGCGATGCAAGTCCTTCGGCTTGCGCAGCCGCTGCTTGTGCATGGGCGAGACGTTCCTCGAGTTGCGTCTTCTCTTGTTCCCAAGTCCGGCGTTGGTTGTCTAATTCCTCGGCGGTGATGAGGTTGGCGGCGGCTCGCTGGGCTTCGTCCAATTGTCGCTGCAGCGCATCGCGCTCCGCGCTCCACTCGGCCTCACGACGATGCAACTCGTCGACCGAAATCATCGCTGCAAGTTGGTGTTCCGCCACGTCGCGCGCCGACTTGTGTTCATCGACTTGGCGACGCAGTTCGTCTAACTCGCGGGTCTGCGCCTCAATTTGCCGCTGCAATTCCTCGCGCCGCTGCAACTCCGCCTGAAGCGCTTGTGTTTGCGCATCAAGTTGCGTATCAAGCGCAACAACCCGTTCGTTCAAAATTGCCAATCGAGCGGCGTCTGGAGCCGATAAAGTTGATTCTTCAGAAGTTTCCCCCCCGGGCAGGACTTCAAACTCGAGCGCACCAATGCCGAGGCGATCCCCGACCTTGAGCGGGGAATCGAAGAAGGCGGCGCCGTTGAGGCGTGTTTGTCGCGCCCATCGTCGCACCACCATTCCTTGAGCGCCGCGAACAATAAGGCAATGGAGTGGCTCAATGCCGCGGGCCTTAAGCCTCAGCGTACAATTACGCCCCGATCCTATCGTGCACTTCGCAGAGCGAATGCGGACAATACGACCGTCATATTCAGAGCCGCAAACGCGCAAGGCAAGATCGCCGGCTGGGCGACCGGTAAGACCGTCTTGTCGATCTTGGCGGAGGGCTGGGACAGCGTATGCCATGAGCCTTGCCTGAGGAGAGAGCGAAAGGGGAGAACCTACAAGCACCTTGGTGATTTACGTCATAGGTAACCTTTGGTCAAAGTTTGTCCGGCCGATCGCCAATTCAGGTGGTGTTTTTCATCGACATCAACGCGTTTCGAAGCGATTCCAAGGGAAAAGTTTGCGTTGGCGCTGCAAATGAGTCGATTTAACCGATAACCGCAATTCCAAACGCATCCAGACGTCCTGATGCATAGCGGGGAAGTGTCCCTTCGCAAACTGCGGGCCGACCTGGCATCAAAGCTGACGAACGCCATGATGGCAAACACGACGTAACACATTTGCCCAAAACAGTTTACAAGCGAAAAATTAATCAGGATACGCATTAATTTGTGCTCCGCCCCATCCCACGAGAAGCCCAGCGCACCATATAGTTGCATTGTGGGCTCGATTCGCCCCGTCACGGGACGGAAGAGGTGAAGCTCGGCCATCCATCCCTCCCTGAAGGGATTCACGGAAAAGTCAATTTGGCGAAAAAAGGGGAATGAGCATGGCGCGCAAAGATGCAGTCGCTAAAATGCGGGAAGTATTAATAAAGCGTCGCGACGCACTTCGCAAAGCGCTGGCGGGTGATCTGGGCGGTCTCAGAAAATTGCGTGAACAAAGTGCGGGCGACGTAGTTGACGCTGCGCTGGACTCGGCCCATGACGAAATCACATCTCAGTTGGCCGAAGTCGAAAGCCGCGAGTTGGCGCAAATCGAAGCCGCCCTGGAACGCATGCGCGACGGGACGTTCGGTAATTGTGAAGCTTGCGGCGGCGCGATTCCTTTGGCGCGGCTTCAAGCATTGCCCTACGCAGTGCTTTGCATCCAGTGCCAACAAGAAGCCGAAAAATACGGCGCTGTGGCAGCCACAGGCCCTTCCAATTGGGCGCGGGTAACGGATCCGCAAGGAAGTGGCCGTGAAGTACAGTTGAGCGACATTGAACGTGACGCGTCCTGATGCGGCCCGTCGGCCGATGAGAGTAGGGACGCTTCCTTCCCGGCGACTAGCTGATTTGAGGCGCGCCCCATGAAAAGCTCTCGCATTTTCCCTCGATGCTTTCTTTTTGTCTGGACGTTCGTTGCCGTCGCAGCGGCCTCCACTGCGCAGGGGCAGTTTCAAGGTGTAAGTCGCCTGACGCCCGAAGCTCGCGACAAACTCTACGAGGAACTTGCGAACGAAGTGGGGGCGATCGAACGGCAAGGCAATATCCTGAAGCGTGTCGCCGCGCTCGTCCGCCCGACCGTAGTCCACATTGACGCTCGCAAGATGGAGACGACGTCCGGCGGGCGGTCGCGCCGTGTAGAAGAAACCGGCTCGGGAGTGATTGTCGAGCTAGGCGAGCGTTACTACGTACTGACCAACCGGCACGTAGTAAAAGACGCCCCGTATTCCGACATCAAAATCGTGCTCGACGATGGCCGCATCCTCAATCCCACGCGTGTGTGGGACGATCGGGACACCGACGTTGCGGTGATGGCGATTGCGGAGACCAACGTGACTCCGGCACGAATTGGCGATAGCTCGCAGGTCGATATCGGCGACTTTGTATTAGCCGTGGGGAGCCCCTTCGGACTGAGCCATTCCGTCACCTACGGAATTATCAGCGCCAAAGGGCGCAGGAATTTGGAGTTGGGCGGTCCCGGCGTACGGTACCAGAATTTCTTCCAGACCGATGCCGCCATTAATCCCGGCAACAGCGGCGGCCCCCTAGTCAATCTCCGCGGCGAAGTGATTGGTATTAACACCGCGATCGCCAGCAATTCAGGGGGCAACGAGGGAATTGGCTTCGCCATCCCGATCAAGGCGGTGATGAACGTCGCCCGGCAGCTGATTGAGAACGGGGTTGTATCGCGGGGCTTCCTGGGAGTACACATGGACCCCGAGTTCAACGCCGCTGCAGCGATTCGCCTGGGGCTGCCGGGCAAGATGGGAACTCGTGTGATCGGCGCCGTCGAAAATTCGCCCGCGCAGCGAGCAGGTTTACGCTCCGGTGATGTGATCGTTTACTTTGACGGAGTGTTAATCGAAGACGACGAGCACTTGTCGAATATCACGGGTTTGACGGTTGCCGGGAAAGAAGTGGAAGTCATCGTCTACCGCGATGGAAAACCCATTACGCTGACGGTCACCCTCGCTACTCGCCCATCAAATAACTGAGAGGGGCTTTCCGCACCGCGCCTAGAACTTGACGGCGCCAAACGCGCCAAAGCACGCGTTCTTGTGGAGCACATCGCACGCGGCAAATCCCACCCGCCGCAGCAAATCGAGTTGGTACGTTAGCGAACGCGGCGTATCTTCCTGCTCGATATACGCAAATACATGGTCCCGATAAGCAGGACCTTGGAGCGACGTAAGATACTCTCCGTAGCGTTCCCACATCAAAGCTTGAACGCCGGCCACGTCACTTTCCAATAAATCAACAATCCAGACGGAGCCGCCAGGGCGAAGCGCGGCATAAAAGGCCGAAAACACCGAGTCCCATTCCTCATCCGCGCGCAGATGGTGCAGGACGGCCGCCGCCAGGATCACGTCGAAACATTCGCGGCCAAGATTGAACTCGCGAATGTCAGCCTGAACGACGGTGACTTCGCCGGTGGTAACAGGACGCACGCGTTCCCGAGCTCGCTCGAGCATTGGGCGACTTAAGTCGACCAACGTCACATTCAAATCGGGGAGGCGTTCTAAAAGCTTAAGCGTGTAGTTTCCGGCGCCGCAACCAACGTCGAGTAAATCTCGGGCGTGCGGCGTAACCCGCGCCGCAGCCTCGACGACCAGCTCCATAGCAAGCGGGGCGTCGATGGTGGCTGACTGGCCGGTCTCCAGACAGGAAAAACGCTCTACATCGGCGTCAAAACGACGACGAATCTCCTCAACCGTTGACTTGCGTTTGGCTGGCGGGTGCGAAGCGTCCATGATTCTTAGCCCATGCACTCCCCGGCTCGCCGAAGGGCGCGCACGATATAGTTTCGCACGGCATTCGCGTCAACATCGACGGCCACTTCCATGTTGGCTCGGTCGATACGATTGGGGCGGCGGTCGAATACCGTAACCCCCGTGGTAATCTCACCCCGGGTTTCTACATCGCCCACCATTTCGGCGGTTTGGAAGTACTCGGGGTGCACGGCCGCGGCCAATGCGACGACATCGTGCAACACGATGCTTTCCTGCCCGTATTTCTGGTGGAAGAAACGGAACGCGAAGGTGAACAGCTTATGCAGCAGAGCGCCCGCGCGCGTGTCTTCTCGGGGAAGTTGTTCCATGATCGACAAGGTCAACGCCACCTTCCGCGTCACCTCCAACGGAATCAACGTCTTGGTGGTGAGCGATCGGAACACCAACTGGGCGCTGCGCGGGTCGTAAAACATGTTGAACTCGGCGCACGCGGTCACGTTCCCCATGGCGTTGATGCTGCCGCCCATGATAATGATCTGGTTCACAAGCGACGCCAGTTCCGGATCACGCTGGAACGCGTGGGCGATATTGGTTAGCGGCCCCAAGGTAATCAGCGTGATCCCTTCGGGGGCGGCGCGCACCTCATCAATGATGATTTTGTCTGATGGCCGTCGGTGATGTAATTCGGCCACGGGGAGACCAACATTCCCCAAGCCGTCATCGCCATAGTCATTACGGTAGTCGGCCGGAGGCGCCATCTCGAGGGGCGTCGCGGCCCCGATTCGCGGATAGCGAGGAGGATCCAGGTACTCGACCAAAGCCTGGACGTTGCGGCTGGCGCGCTCGGCGGAAACGATTCCTTCCACCGCCGTTACACCCACCACTTCCAACTCCGGCTCAAACAACGCCATGCACAAAGCGACGGCGCAGTCGATCCCCGGATCACAGTCGATGATTACCTTTCTGGCCATGAGATCCTTTGTCACAAGTGACGGCCATTTCTGCTTTTTGCGATTGTAGAGGGAACTTCGTTAAGCCTCAACCATCCCCTCCAACGTGCTTCCAGCATCGGGCGGGCCTCCCCCTCATCTTGGGCGTCTGGCAAGTTTGTCTTGACTTGTTGGAGCTGCCCACTTACGATTCCCTCGCGCGGGCTGAAAAATTGCATAGGGCGGCAACCCCGCTCTCCTCTTTGCACTGGGGTGTGTGCGTGCGAAAATTCATCCGCGTTCTCTTACTGGGGCTATTCGGATTCTCACTGCTGGGGTGCGGTATTTGTTACACCGTCTGGAAAGCGTCCCAGCAAGCTCCTGAGTTCTATGAAGTAGCGCTCCAGAAGGAACCTGAGCAGCAGAAAGCCGCGGGCGACACACTTGAGCAACAAGTGCTGATGTTGCAGAACGAGGCCCGCGAAGGGGGACGCTGGGAGGCGCTATTCACCGACGAGCAAATTAATGGTTGGCTCGCAACCGATTTGCCCGAGAAGTTTCCCCATGCTCTTCCCAAAGGCGTTTCCGAGCCGCGTGTCGCTATTCAACCTGATATCGCGAAGGTGGCATGCAAGTACGAGAGCAAGAAGGTTTCGACGGTCTTTTCAATGGGGCTTGAAATCTCCTTGACCGACGAACCCAACGTCATCGCGTTGCGCGTGCGCAAACCGAGAGCCGGCTTGCTCCCTATTTCAATCAATCAAATTCTGGAACACGCAACGCGGTACGCTAACCGCTCGGAGATTCCCGTACGCTGGATGGAAGAAGACGGCGACGCAGTGGCGTTGGTCACGATTCCCGCGGAACGGAAAGAGTTCATCCATCGGCGCATTCGGGTCGAAACCATCGAATTGCGCGACGGAGAAGTTTATCTTGCGGGACGCACGGAAGATTCTGAATTCACTTCGCCGCCCGTAGTGCGGCAAGCCTCTTACGTGAAGTACAGTGAAAACGTCCAGCGCTGAACGGGGGCGGCCGCAGCATCGCTTGTTTGAAGGACGGCCAAACCCTGGATCCTGGCGCCGTCGAACTTAATCCGAAGCCGGTGCGGCGATTCATCCACAATTTCGTAATCGCCGCTATCCCAACGTGTAACCCAACCGCGATTGCGCGACACAGGCCCTTCATAAGACAAGTAATCCAAGCGATGATCGGGCAACGATTCCGCCACGATGACCGCCTGGGAATCCGGCTCGTGCTCCAGCGCCCAAGTGCGTAGCACATTGCCCATTTCCAACATCAGGTCCCAATGTGTTGGGCGACCGTAGTCGGGCGGCGTCTCGTGCCGCAGGATGGCGAATCGCGGCATGAATGTGTCCGTCACTTGCTGCGCTAGTTACAAATTGTGTACGTCGGTTGCTCGAAATTACGAACCGGGATTCTCTAGGCGATGGTTATCATTGGGTCGAGGTACACATCCTGAATTGCGTGCAATAATTCCACTCCCTTAGCCAAGGGACGCTGAAACGCCTTGCGACCGCTAATCAACCCCATTCCTCCTGCACGCTTGTTAATAACCGCGGTGCGAACCGCCTCAGCTAAGTCGGATTCGCCTTCCGAAGCTCCCCCCGAATTAATAAGTCCAGCGCGGCCCATATAGCAGTTCACCACCTGATACCGACACAAGTCGATGGGGTGCGGCGACGTAAGCTTTTCGTAAACGTCGGCGTGCGTTTTACCGAACTTAACGGCCCCGTATCCGTTGTTGTTTGTTGGCAATTTTTGCTTGATGATGTCGGCCATTAATGTCACGCCTAGATGATTCGCTTGCGACGTTAAATCAGCGGCGGTGTGATAATCCTCCTTGCCTACCTTGAACGCACTATTGCGAAGGTAGCACCACAAGATGGTCGCCATTCCCAACTCATGAGCCAAAGCGAAGGCCTGGCTAACTTCGACGATCTGACGCGTCGACTCGGGTGAGCCAAAATAAATGGTGGCTCCGATCGCGACGGCCCCCATGTCATACGCCGTGCGGACCGTTCCAAACATGATCTGATCGAACTTGTTTGGGTACGAAAGCAATTCGTTGTGATTAATCTTCACAATGAATGGAATCTTGTGAGCGTACTTCCGCGCGACCGCCCCCAGAACGCCAAAAGTCGAGGCAACGGCGTTACAGCCGCCTTCAATCGCTAGCTTCACAATGTTTTCAGGGTCAAAGTAGTCGGGGTTCGGCGCAAAAGAAGCCCCCGCCGAATGTTCGACGCCTTGATCGACCGGTAGAATCGAGAGATATCCGCTTCCCCCCAGGCGGCCATGGTTAAACAAACGCTGTAAGTTCGCCAGAACACGCGGCGGCCGATCTGAGGGAACAAACACCCGATCGACAAAGTCGGGACCAGGAAGATGCAATTGCTCGGCAGGCACGGTTTGACAACGGTGCTGGAGTAGATTGTCGGCTTCATCCTTTCCGAGCAGTTCGTAGACCCGATGCGACATGACGAACCTTCTCCTTATCCAACGATGAGCGAAGCGTAACGTCTAACCATGATGGTACGGGCTTCCTCACCCTGCGGCAATGACGAGCATGCGGCCCCCTAGCTTGGTGTAACCACCGCCCGCATCATCGGCGGCCGAGTCTGATCTCGCGATACATTGAGCCACAATGACGACGACGGATGAAACCGCCGATTCGGCGCCGCCACAGGTCCATTATCAAAACACACTCGATGACTGGCGGGAACTGCGGAAAGCGTTCTTTGCCCAGCAACGATGGACCGTTCGGTTCGCGTCGGTGCTTAGTATTGTGGCCTTTGTCGTCGCTTGCTGTCTTCCGGCCGCGTTGTTGCTCTTGGCGATCGGGCAGTTCGAGGCGCTCAGCGTAGGCTTAGTCTCTGCTGCAGGCTTTGGCCTATTCGTGCTGCGATTGATTCGGCGTTCAACCCTGCCGGATTCCCGAATCCTCCGACCAACAACGATTATCCTTCACCCCGAGTTTTTGGAGGCCGTTAGTGACACAAGCTGGGAGCGGCGTGATTGGGCTATGATCGAGCGAGTCCAGGCGACCGACACGCTGCTCGCCATTCAACGCGACGATGGCCTAATCTACGCCATACCGCGGCGAGCGTTTCCTTCCCCGGAAGCCGCCGCGGCATTCCTCGAAACCGCGCAGCGGCTCTTCCAACAAGGCAAAGACCGTGGGCGACCGACGGTTGCGGCATCATGGCAAGCCCCGGCGGCGCATGCGCCAGTCTCGGCCGCTGACTCCATCCAAGTCACCTATACAACTTCTGCTCAAGAATTCGCCTCGCTCCAGACGGGGGAGCCAGTGCACCCGGTAAACAAACAGTCGAATGAGACTTCTCCGAAAACCGTTAGCCTGTTTCCGTTGATCCTGCTGGCTGTGTTGGCTGGACTCTCCCTTACGCAGCTTCAAATTTCGGGCAACGGTCTGGCGGCCAGCTTAACGGCGTTTGTGGCCTTCGTCGTGTTGAGCATGGCGATGGCGTTTCCGATGATTCGCCTGTTGAAGTTCATCGCCGCACGGCGAACAGCGCCAACCGTGGCGGTTACCCAGACGGTAACAATTTCGCCAACAGGGGTGGCGTTGTGGTCACCCGGTTTGGAAAAACACAACGCATGGGAAACCATCGACGGAGTTCAAGAGAGCGATCAGTTGGTCATTTTCTCCGCAAACCGACCGATGATCGTGTACCTTTACATCATTCCCAAGTCTGCGTTTCCTAACGAATTCGAAGCGCGCCGCTTTGCCGAAACCGCCGCTCGCTACCAACAGGCCGCCATTGACCGGCGCGAGGAACAAGAGCTTGTGGCTTCTCCGCACGTAGAAACAGGCAATCCCTATCAGCCACCGCAAACAAAGTAGCTTCGTGTTGTGAACTGAGATCAGGCATTTGTTAGCGACATTGCGCGATGTAGAGCGTTGGCCGTGGGGTAAGAGCGAAATCACC
>CAYWIS010000001.1:0-27357 GCA_964458385.1 uncultured Pirellulaceae bacterium | reverse complement strand
TGGACAACAGTCGTGAATCAAACACAACGTCTTGGATTAAAAATCTCGACGGCCGGCCTTGGCGTCGCCCTGCTTGGAGTGGTAATCCTCCAAATCGATCCTCACCGTCTAGAGACCGCCCATCAAATTGTCCATCGCGCCGGGTTGTTTCTCATGCTCGCCGGTTTGGTGGTGTTTCTGGCGGCAAAAGTCCAGCAGCGACGCGGTCTATATATTGAGACGCTTCTGCGCCGCACGGCGGAAAACTTGCCTAACGACTTTGCAGCGTCTTCGTTGCGCACAGTTGGCGCCACACTCATGGCGGCGACCATTGCAGGAGAACTCTTGGCCGCAGCCACGGACGGCCGGGCGCGTGATGTGCTATTGATTTGCATCGGACTCCCGGGCGGACTGATTTGGCTGATCGGCGCGTTTGCCGGAGTGGTGTCTGGATTCATGGTCAGACGTAATGCGGAACGCCCCGTAGGTCCGGATAATCAGCGGGCCGTGGTGCGGCAGAACTCCAGTACCGAATGAAACTGTGTCTCCCACCGTTTCCCGATCTGTCCTGGCAGCCGAATCGCCTCGGGATGCGGCGATTGCTCGATCGCCCAAGTCCCACCCATTAACAGGCAATCATCCGTAAGGTAGCCTCGGTCGCGTCGGAAGAACACGTCGGAGCCGCCCGTCCAAAGAGCATGTGACTCCCCTTCAGCCAAAGCGTGCAAGAGAATTACGCGATCGCCACACCCTAACAACCACAGCTCGCCCTGCGAATAAGGCCCACGTCGCGGGCGATGTGGCCAGTCCAACCGAACGTCGCCATAGAGAAACAATGGCCGTTCCTCAGGGCCAAGATGTTGCAGCACCATCCGCACTGCGACAGAAGTCAACTTACCTACCGGCGGCGTCTGCAAGCGTTCTCGCAACAGGTCTTCTCGCTTCGCGTCGATATTGCGTTGAAACTCCTTTGCATCGGCCCGAAGATACAACGCCACATCGTGCAACACATCGTCCGTAGGTACGTCATAGGGGGCGATACGAACCGTAAGCCGCGCGAGGTCATCCAAATAGTCTTTGGTCACCTCGCCGCCTGGTTCGAGCTCAGGCTGTTCAAAAAAGAACGGTGGGGATTCGCGAAACTCACGCAAGAACTGCTCGCGTTGCTCTTCGGTCCGCTCACGAAACACTTTCGCCAACTCTAAGGCTTCAGCTAAATGCTCGGGCTCGCGTTCTTTGATCGCTAACACAAAACTGGCGAGGGAACGAATCGCATCGCGTTGTTGGAGTTCCAATGAGGGAGGCGTGACGTGAGATTCGAGCGAAAGTTTGACGTTAAGACGCTGTTCGACATCGGCCTTCCAAGCGGCCACCCGGTCAGGCGTCTTGCCGTGAATGAAAGCTTGAAAGAACTTTTCCAGACGCTGCGCCACCGCAGCGCGTTCAGCAGCCGTGATGTACACCGACGGACGATAACGGTCGGGTCGAGCGCTGGCGTGCGCCGCCAGGCACTGATAGAGAAAAAGCCGGTCATATTCATTGCGCAGCCGCAAGGAACCGATCTCTTTGAGCCCGTGGCTCAACGCATCGCGCCCTAGGGGAAAACGGCTTATCAACTCAGTTAATTCCGCGCCATAAATCCAGTTGGCGTCGCGATGACGAAAATCGCCGCCGTAGATGCTCGCCACTTCAAAGCCAATGACCCGAACGATGTCGTAGATCACGGTGGCGGCCTGACGATTGAACCAATGGGCCGCCACCTTCTTGGCGCCGCGCGTTGAAATTTCGCTCACCACTTTCCAAGCCGCAAGCGTCAGGGGGCTTGCCCCCATCGCAAAGCGGCTCAAGTAGTAAGCGCCGTTCAGATATGGCATGTACGGCTCAGCCGACTTGTACGCCCCATAGGCTTTGACCGCCTGGCGAAGATAGCGGTACAGGCTATTAAAGTTGTAGTCTTTAACCCCTAGCGGAAGCCGATCCAACACGACCAACAAATGGAGACTAGCCCGGCCAACGGCCCGAAGTATTTGGTCGATATTCGTCTCTAACAGCGGATTTTCGGAATCCGGACGGTAAACGCGCGCTACGCCCATTGCCAGTCGTTCTAGGTCGTCGCGCACAAGCCGAGGATCGAACTCCCCGCCCGGTGAATATTTATTGGTGAGAATATTGTCGTAGAGCAGCTTCGACTCGCGTTCGAGCAGCTCCATCACCTGCCGATCCTTCTTCGACAGTTCCACCAGTTGCTCGTCGTCCGGCTCGGAAAGGTCATCCGTCGTGCGAGGAAATTCAAGCCACTCGTGAAAGGCAATTAGCTTCTGCGCGAGTTGCCGCTCGCGCCGGTCGATGAGCTTACTTTGTCGGTCGAGCTCTCGTTCCGCTGACTCCCGTAGCGACTTCAGCTGTTCTCGACGCGCGCGCAGCTCAGCCCGCTCGTGTTCGATAAGTCGTCTTTCCTCCTCAAGATTGCGTTCCTCCGCGGATCGTTCGCGCCGCAAGCCTGTCAAAGCGCCCACTAGCGCCATCAAGCCGCCGAGATAGATTCCCCAAGCCCACGGCCCCAAGGTGTTGCGTTCCGCCAGTGCGCAGCTCCAAGCGACGGCTACGCCGATAATGACCGTGCTAAACGATATCCACCGCCGATATTTTCCCATGTCGCTTGGGAGAACACGTAACGTAAGAAGCTGGCGCACCCGACGCCGATGTTGTCTTTCGAACTCCTCGCCTAATTCTATGGCGCAGGAGATTCTTGGAAAAACTGCGTTGTGCGGTTAATTGCCGTCAGAATGTACTTTGCGACACTGTAATGGCCGCCGTCGAACCATAAGATTTCTGGTTCCCCCAGGCTTTTCCACAACGCGACCGTACATGGTGGCGGCACGATTTCATCGTTCTTGGCGTTAAGCATCAAGATACGGCGACCCCGAGCGTTCGCAGCATAGGTTACGGGGTCGACCGACTTGAGCAATTGCACAAACTCTTCCTGACTGCCGCCGCGTTCGAGCCACCGCGTGCGGACTTTTGCGAGTTCCTTGGATTCCCAAGCGATCCGTCCTACATCGCCTCCGGCTAGAAGAAGACAAGCATTTTGCAGGCGCGGCTCAATCGTCAGCGCCAGCGCGCCCGTTATGCCGCCCAAACTGATGCCGAATATTCCCAAGCGACGTTCATCAACCTCCTCGCGAGCTGCAAGCCACGCCACACCACGGCGAATATCGAGCACTGCCTGGGTCATCCCTTCGACGGTTTCATAGGGATCGGGCGATATCATACGTCGTTTGGAATCGGCGGAGCGACGTGGGCCATAGTAGGGCATTTTGAGGAACATGGCCGCGACCCCGCGGTGCGCCAATGCATTGCAGAACAAACGCGATAATTCGAAATCGCCGCCCAAAATATGGAGCACCACAACACCTGGCGCCGGTTTCTGACTGTTGGCCCCCAAAGGCCGGTAGTACTCACAATGAACCGTATTGTTAGGTTCAACGGGTGTAACAACCGGCGATGGAAAAGTCACGCGCGAGACCGCGACCTCATCCGTCTTCACCTCGGAAAGGAACTCTTGAAAGGCAAACGTATGCGGCGGCAGCCGAAATTGTGGCGGAACATTGCTTTCGTCTTGAGGCGGTTCGTAACGAACCTCGCCAGAAATCATGCGTAGCGATTCCGCCGCGCAAAACGCCGCACCGCATGGGATGCCGACCAACAATACTGCAAAGATCAAGCAAAGGCGATTCACTGCGTAACCTCAACGATGGAGGGGGCGGGCGAAGAACGAGCCCTTGTGTCAGAGCCGCAGTACCGTCGCGACAATTCTCGCGAAGCGGGGCCACCGCGTCAAATCGTTCTCGGGCAGCCCACGATATCCAGAGCGATCGACCTTCCCCCATTTACCGGACAAGCGTATGATCGGCCCGCTTAATCCTCGGTGCAATCCGCCTTTTGTGGAGTAGGGCATGAACGCTCACGGCACCCCTCGTTTTCTGATTACCCGGTTGAGCGCCGTGGGAGACTGCATTCTTACAACTCCCGTGGCAAGCGCGCTACGCCGTCACTTCCCCAACGCGTTTATCGCGTGGATCGTCCAAGGGGGCACCGCAAGCATCTTGGAGGGACACCCGGCCATTGACCGCCTGATTATCGTCAAAAAAGGCTGGATGCGATCTCCCCACGAACTCGCCTGTGTGCGAAGCGCGCTGCGAGCACTCCAATTCGACGTGGCGATCGATCCCCAAAGCCTCACCAAGAGCGCCGTGGCGGCTTGGTTATCGGGCGCTCCGCGCCGCATCGGCTTCGCTCGCCCCATCGGTCGAGAGCTGGCGCCCTTGCTGAATAATCACACCCTTGCCTCTCAGGCCACGCATGTGGTGGATTGCTATTTAGAACTACTGCAACCCTTGGGCGTCGCTCCCGTTCCAGCGACGTTTGAGATTCCGGTTCTGCCCGAAGCGGCTCGGTTTGCCAGTGAGTTCTTGACAACTGCCCATCTACAGGGCGGTTTCGCCATGATTAATCCCGGCGCTGGCTGGGATTCCAAACTCTGGCCTGCGGAACGATACGGCAAAGTGGCGCGGTGGTTGGGAGAACAAGCCAATTTGCCGTCCTTGGTCGTCTGGTCAGGGCCGCGAGAGCATGAATGGGCCAAGACGATTATCGCGCGTTCGGGCGGGCACGCATTGCTCGCCCCTTCAACCACGCTGCCGCAGTTAGCGGCCTTAGCAGCCAAGGCGCGGATTTTTGTCGGTTCCGATACCGGCCCCCTCCATCTGGCCGCCGCTATGGGAACGCCCTGTGTTGGACTTTACGGTCCAACGCGGCCGGAAGTATGCGGCCCCTATGGAGAGAACCATCAAACGATCCAGGCCTTCTACCAGGATGGCAGTAGCCGCGAACGACGTGGCCGTGACAATCGCGCGATGCAGGCAATTACCGTCGACGCGGTATGTGACGCGTGCGCAACGATTCTCCGACGCGCACAGCGATCCGCCGCTTGACACACACTCCGAACGGCTCTGCCACTACGTAAAGCACGCCATCGGAAACGACTGCTCGCCAGTCCGAGCAGTCAAAATGCGTGTCCGTCCTGTACCTTCGGAGTGGCCCGCCAATTCCAACGCCCGCAGCGCTTCGCGGGCCCCGCGGTTACTTGCGGCGTTCCTTGAGACGAACCGCCTTACCAACCCGGTCACGAAGGTAGTACAGTTTTGCACGACGGACCACGGCAGAACGGGTCACGACGACTTTGTCGATGCGCGGCGAATGAACCGGGAACTTGCGCTCCACACCTTCGCTGGCGACAATGCGGCGCACGGTGAACATTTCCTTGGCGCCTGATCCGCTGCGGGCGATGACGACCCCGCTAAAGACCTGGATTCGCTCTTTGTCGCCTTCGAGAATCTTGGTGTGCACGTCGACTGTATCACCAATCTCGAACTGCGGGGGATCCGCCTTCAGACTCGACTGCTCAACCAGGCGAATGAGATCCTGGCCCTTGAGTTTCTTGCCGTTGCTCATGGTTATTGTCCTCTATGGCTCTCTTGTCAGACTCTAGTTGTTCGGGTGTGGTACACGCCAACAAATCGGCGCGACGGCGCTGGGTTCGCAAATAACTTTGCTCTTGCCGCCAGCGTTCAACCGCCTGATGGTCCCCAGAGAGCAGCACCTCGGGAACCTCCAAGCCGCGGTAAACGCGCGGTCGGGTGTACTGGGGATACTCGAGCCACCGATTCCCTCGCGAAAAGGAATCGTGCAAACTGCTTTCTTCGTCGCCGAGCACGCCGGGGACCAATCGCACCACCGCGTCGATGACGACCATCGCCGCGACTTCTCCGCCGTTGAGGACGTAGTCCCCGATGGAAATCTCATCGGGTTGAAGGATATCGACCACTCGCTGATCGAACCCTTCATAACGGCCGCATAAGAGGATTAGTCTTTCTTCCTCAGCGAGTTCCTCAACCACGCGTTGCGTCAACCGGCGACCAGCCGGAGTCAGCAACACCACACGCCCAGGCGGACACGCTTGTTGCCGAACCGCTTCAACACACTCAACGACCGGCTCAACCTTGAGCACCATACCGGGGCCGCCGCCAAAAGGACGGTCGTCCACCTTGTGATGCTTATCTCGGCTCCATGCACGAATATCGTGCACATGCACTTCCACCAACCCGCGTTCGATCGCCTTATTTAAGAGGCTTTGCCCCAGGTAACCGGGAAACATTCCCGGGAACAAGGTCAATACATCGAACCGCATGGCTGTTGGAGGCGGTTAGAAACCCGCCTTTATTCTTCCGTTGCAGCGGTTTCTTCGGTGGCGGTCGTCTCTTCTGTCGCCGCCGACTGTTGGAATTGCGGAACCTTCATCTTCAGACGTTCTAACGCTTGGCGTTGCTTCTCAAGGTGCGTACCCTGCGCGCCGTACTTCTTAATGAGCACCTTCACCTTTTCGGTCGGCTGAGCGCCCACACTTAGCCAGTAGTTAATGCGTTCACCGTTGAGAATCGCACGGGCGTCGGTATCGGGAACCATGGGGTCGTAGTATCCCAATTCCTCCAGCGCTCGACCGTCACGCGGCTGCCGACTATCCATCGCGCAGATGCGATAGAAAGGCCGATGCTTACGGCCCAAGCGTTTCATGCGAATACGTACCGCCATATTCAATCTCCGAAATTACTCGAAATGTCAACCGTTGTACGATGAAACTATTCGCTCGTCGCCAGGGAGTCGTAAAGGCGACGCTCCTAGAAAAGTGTTTCGGGGGGGTTAACGCCGGCGTTTTTGCTTTTTGAGCTTTTCGCGACGCTTCCGATCCTCTCGACGCTGATCGGCGGTCTTGCGTTTCCCCGTATCCCCTTTTTTTATACGAAACTGGGCACCAGGATTAAGCATCCCGCTGCGCTGCAATTGCTGCGCAAACCGCATACGATCGCCGACCCCCATGCTCGACATTTGCTTGAACATGGGCGCCATCATGTCGTATTGCTTGACCAAGCTGCTAACCTCGTGAGGCTGCACGCCTGCGCCGCGAGCAATACGGTTTCGGCGTCCTGCATCGATCAGCTTGGGATTGCGGCGCTCGGCAGGCGTCATCGAATCGATGATGCCAATCATTCGCCTCATGCCGCCTTCCGCATCCTCGCCCTCGAGCATGTCCTCGAGCTCGCGACCGACGCCCATCATCTTGAGCATGCGCATCATGAGGCCCGGCTGCTGGAATTGCTTGAGGACCGTCTTGAAGGTTTCCAGCGTGAACTGCCCCTTCTCCAGGTCCTCCTGGGCCTTCTTCTGCGCTTCTTCGTCAATCTTGCGTCGCGCCAGTTCGACGAGGCCAGCCAAGTCGCCTGCACCCAGAATGCGGCTCGCCATGCCATCAGGACGGAACAACTCAAGCGCGTCGAGATGCTCCCCGGTGCCGATAAACTTGACCGGCACTCCCGTGACATGCTTGACCGACAACAGCGCGCCGCCCCGAGCATCGCCGTCGAGCTTGGTCATGATTACGCCATCCAGCTCGAGCGCCTCATTGAAGGCGCGAGCACTATTGACGGCGTCCTGCCCCGTCATGCCGTCGACGACCAGGATCACCTGGTCGGGTTGAACCTGGCGATCAATTCGCTGAAGCTGCGCCATCAATTCGGTGTCGATCGCCAAGCGGCCGGCGGTGTCAAGAATGACGACATCCACCTGCTGCTTCTTCGCCTCTTTAATGGCGTTTCGACAAACCTTGACGGGATCGGTTTCCCCTGGCTCGAAATAGACCGGCACACCAACCTGTTCCCCGAGCACGCGCAATTGTTCGATGGCGGCGGGGCGTTGCAAGTCGGCGGCAACGAGCAGCGTGCGCTTCTTCCCTTCCTCGATGAGCTTGGCGAGCTTGCCGCAGGTAGTGGTTTTTCCCGATCCTTGCAAGCCACACATCATAATGACGGTGACATCGTCCTTCTTGATCCGGATCGGCGAGGCCTCAGGCCCCAGCAGCTCCACCAACTCCTGGTAAACAATGTGCATGAGCTGCTCGTCAGGGTTGAGCGAGAGCAGCACACGCTCGCCGAGCGCCTTTTCGGTCACTCGGGCCATAAAGTCGCGCACGGCCTCGTAACTGACGTCAGCCTCCAGCAACGTCCGCTCGAGGAGACGCAGGCCGTCGCGCATGTTGGCTTCGGTCAGCTTGCCTTTGCCGCGTAGCGTCTTGAATGCGCCACGCAGGCCGTCTTGCAGCGACTCGAACATACCAAAGGTAAGGGAGAAAAACGCAGAAAACACCCTCAAGTGCAATGGTTCCTACCACTGCGGAGGGCCAAGGGTTAACGGAAATTGAAATTTTACCGCAGCACCACAAGATTTGAAAGGGCGCCTCACTCTAGCCGCTCGCCACTTGCTCATACAGGGTTCCGTAACGCTCAATCATTTTATCTACCCCAAAACATTCGCGAATCCGTGCCTGAGCAGCGGCGCCCATGCGGCGAGCCAACTCCTGGTCTTCAAGGAGTTCTCGACTACACCGGGCGAGTTCGGCGCGGTCCCCCACAGGAAACAAAAACCCAGTTTCGCCGGGAACCACCAAGTCGCGATTTCCCGCTATATCGCTGGCCACAACCGGCACACCCGCCGCCATCGCCTCCAACACAGCGTTCGATTGGCCTTCGTACTCACTGGCGAGCCACAAGGCGTCGAGGTGGGGCAAAATACGGGGAACGTCGCCCCGTTCTCCCAAAAAGTGAACCCGATCGCGGATGCGCACCTGATCGCGATAACGCTCTAGGCGCCACCGTTGGGGGCCATCGCCAATGATGAGTAAATGCACGTCGTCACGGATGACTTTGAGCAAGTCGGCTGCCCAGATCAGATCCTTGACTCGTTTTTGGGGCCACAACCGGCACACAGCCCCAAAAAGCCGTGCATCGGGGGGCAAACCCAACTCTTGGAGCAATTGTTCACGCGAAACGCTGTCGACGGACGCGGCGGGAGCCACTCCATTCGGAATAACCACAAACTTCTCCGCCGGCAGACCATGCCGCACGTAAAATTCGACCACTCCCGTGCTGTTGGTTGCGATGCGCGAAGTACGGCGCGCGAGGTACCGATCAATCGCGAGTTGCGGCCAGGACTTCCAGGGGTCGACACACCGCTCGCCAGCGACAATCGCGCGGACTCCCGCCGAAATTGCCGCTTGCCGGCCGTACGCATTCGCGGCGAATAGCCAGGTATGAACCACATCGGGGCGCAATTGCCGAATAAGTCGCCGTAGTCGCCAATAAGCGCGCAGATCGACCTTCCACGCCTTACCAATGTGATGACGCGGAATTCCGGCGGCGTCAATTACCTCGTGCAGCGGCCCTTCATCGGTAAGCGTGCAAACATGCACGTCAAAACGATTGCGCGGTAGTCCTGTCGCCAGGAGCGCTAACTGTTTCTCGGCGCCGCCGCGCCAAAGGGTCGGAATAATTTCGAGTACTCGAAGGGGCACGGCGGATAATGGTTCAGGGAGGCAAAATAGTATTAGTATTGATAGGAATCGCAGTTCTCTCCGACGTTCACGGCCGTCTGCTGGGCCAACCACGCAGGAGATTCGGCTCGCTTGGCCGGAATGAAGCCGCATGCCAATGTAGGGCAACCGACGACCACTTAGAACGGGGCGTAGATCTCACGCTCTATTCGGCTGCCGCCAGGTCACGGCGGATGTCCAGCGCTACCGTGGGATTGACCATAGCCGCGGTCGCAAGGTGGACTGATTGAGCCCCGGCCGCAAGGTACCTTCGAACGTGCTCGGCGGTTGAGGCGCCACCGACGCCGATGATCTCGATCGACAATCCCATACGGGCAACGATCTTCGCCGCTAGCTCCACCTGGGCGAGCGACGCCTCAAACGTAGCGGCGCCGCAGATTCCCCGCTTTTGTCCATTAAACATGCGTTTGCCGTCGCGACCAACCACCGTCGCCGCGACGCTATTCGTCATGGATACCGCGTTTATGTACGGCGCCAAAGCCTCAAGCAAGGCCTCCATTTCGTCTGGCGAAGTCAAATGCCCAACCTTGACGATGTATGGCGTGGCGCCAATGGCGTCGCGCACTTGGGCCGCTACTGTCGCGGCGTCGTCAGGCTGTTGATAAAGCTGCCCATCCCGCGTCGCGACATTCGGGCACGAAAAGTTCGTTTCGACACAGTCGGCGCCACTTTCAATCGCCCAACGCGCGCATCGGGCATAGTCATCCGCCAATTCTTCGATTCCCCACCCTTCCTCGCCGGTTCCCACGATGGAAACCGAAAGAACTTTTTCCGGAGCCAGTTGGCGACGCGTTGCCTCGATATCGCGACGCCAAGTCTCCGGAGCTTTCGACGGCATTCCAAAGGAAACAGCCCAGCTACCGAGCATGTCATCTGCGGCGGGCAAGTCCGACTCGCCACCCAAGAGCGAGCCGCACGTAACCGGCTGCAAGTTCGGCCAAGGATAACAGGGACGCTCACGACTGCGAACGGTCTTGTAGGTCAACACGTCGAAACCAAGCGACGCATAGTACAGGCACCAAGCCCCATTGAGGAGCGGCCCTGCAGCCACTCCCAATGGCGAAGCAACCCTACGACCACAAAATCGCCAATCACCAGGGAGGCTAGGAACGTCAAGATCCCGTGGAGCAGGAACATTTTCGCAATTCCACTCGTAGGTTTGATGACGGTCGTAACGGTCGAGAGGTTTCACGCCGGTCGATTGCATACGAAGAGCTGTGTCAGACATCCGTCAACCGCGGGGACGGCCCTTGACCCGTGTTCCTAACCTCTAATAGACTAATAAATTACGTTACATCGTACAGGGCGGTTCCGCAACCGTCTCTTCTTCGCACAGGCGCCGCTCGGCGGGTTCAACGTTTTGTGCGACACTCTCTTCGCCCCTTCCTTCACTCCACTCATGCCTCCGTTGGTAATCGACGTCAATAGCGCTGAAGACTCGCGCGATGTGGTCCACCGTGCTGTCCAAGTGCTTGCCGAGGGCAAGGTGGCGGCTCTTCCCACAGAAACGGTCTATGGTTTGGCGGCTAGCGCGCTGAAGCAACATGCCGTTAATCGGCTGTTAGAAGTGAAGGGACGTCGGGAAGGCAATCCCCTTGCTTTGGCCATCAAAGGTGCGGACGAGGCCGAAGACTATGTTCCTAACATTCCGCCGTTTGGGATGCGACTGGCGCGTCGCTGCTGGCCAGGCCCCGTGACCTTGGTGTTCGACGATAATCACCCCGACAGCGCTGTGCGTCAGCTTCCGCAGGATGTTCAGAAAGCCATTTGTCCCCAGGGAACCATCGGTTTGCGCGTATCGGCTCACCCCCTGGTCATGGAGATTAGCCGGCTTATGGCCGGCCCGTTGGTGCTAACCAGCGCCAATCGGAGCGGCCACCCCGACTTGGTTACAGGTAAGGAAGTTACTGCTGAGTTTGGCGACGACGTTGACCTTGTGCTGGACGATGGCCGCACGCAGTATTGCCAGCCGTCCACCGTAGTGCATGTCCATTCCGACCATCTAACGATTCTACGCGAGGGAATCGTAACGGAGTCGCATTTGCGGCGTTTGTCGAGCCTGGTGATCGTGATGGTGTGCACGGGCAACACCTGTCGCAGCCCCATGGCTGCGGCGCTGTTGCGTCAACGAATGGCGGAACGTTTGGGGTGCGACATCAACGAACTGGAGGATCGCGGTGTGGTCGTCGCCTCAGCCGGGCTCAATGCGTACGGTGGAGGCGCCGCGGCGGCCGAAGCGGTGCAGCTAATGGCGGAGCGAGGTCTGGACCTGAGCGATCATGTCAGTCAACCTCTGACGGAACGACTGGTTCGACATGCCGACTACATTTTCACCATGACGCGTTCGCACCGCGAGATGCTCTTAACCCAGTGGCCCGAGGCCGCACCGCGCACGCATCTTCTTTGCCCCGATGGTCGCGACGTGGCCGATCCTATCGGCGGTTCACGCGAGATTTACGCTGCCTGCGCAAAGCAACTCGACGCGGCTATAACGCAGCGCGTCGCCGATCTGGATTTCCAACCGGCCCCGCCCATCGTGCGTGCATAAGTTCTTCAGCCGTACATCTTCGCTGATTGCCCGCGTTTTCCTGGCCGGAAATGCTGGCGCCGAACCTTGGCGGTCGTGCTGGTCGTGTCGCCTTTTTGTGCGGAGCTCTGTCCGGAATTCCTTGCAACGGACGGGTTTAAATCTTGAAGCGGGTCGGGACCCTGTTAAAGTCAAGAATGTGAGGCGCGGGACGGCCCTTGGTCGTCTATCTCGATTTCCTGACCCTTGGTAGGTATTAGGCGACTGCCATGTTCGACGCACGGCGTCCTACGACGGACGAAGTAGATCAACTGTTGCTCAATGCGCGACTTCGCGACGAGCTGGAGCCGTATCTCGATGAGTCGGTCTGCTTGGTGGACGTGCGAAGTATGCCCACGCCCGTCGAGAATGAGTTTCTGGCCTCGATGCTTGCATGGGAGAAGGCGCCCGTTTTGCCAATCAGTCAATGGTTTCCTGAGGAGTTGGTCCTTCCGCCGCCAGAAACGCTCGACGACGAGACGCTGCACGCAACCCTTTGGGACACCATTCATAAGCTATACGAAGCCCGAATTGTCCTCGACTTTACGGATCACCTTTCGGATCGTGAGCTCTATCGCGTGATCTTCCGCGACATTCTTCCCTCGCCCGAAAAGAAAGTTGATTTACCGAAGAACTGCTTACATTGGGCGTGTCTCGATCCTGATGAAGATCCCGAGACGTGGTTGCGGTACTATGCCAGCGAAGAGGAGCGCCGGGAATGGGCGGCGGAAACCGGAAAGACGCCGCCCCCTTCCGAACGTCCACCACACCCGCGCAAGCTACCCACCCGTACGGGGTAGCCCCTCTCTCAGCGATGACGCACTCCTCTTATCTTAACGAGAAGAAGAGAAAAGGCGGCGTCTAAGGCGATTTCACTAGACGGACTGTGGGGCTTGGGGTAATTTGGACAGGGTTTTTCCTGCCTCCTTTCCTCCCTCCCCACCACCCGCCTATGCGTCTCTCTTCAATCGCGATTATCGTTGCTCACTGCGTTGCGCTAACGATCTCCGTATCCGCTGCGGCGGCCGACGACGTTGTCTCGTTTCGTAAGGATGTAGCGCCGATCCTGCTTTCGAATTGTGTCGCCTGCCATGGCGCCAAGAAGGCGGAAGGCAGTTATCGCGTCGATACATTTGAACGCCTTGTGCAACCGGGCGATACGGGCTCCGCCCCCATCACGGCGGCCAATCTCGATGAGAGCGAACTGTATCGCCGACTCACCACCGACGACGAAGGTGAGCGGATGCCCTTGGATGGCGATCCACTCCCTGAGATGCAAATCGCCCTCGTGCGACGTTGGATTGAGCAAGGCGCTAAGTACGATGCGGACGACCCCAAAGCCGATCTTTCGGCCATCGTTCCTCCGCCAACGCATCCTGATGCGCCGGAGATCTACCCGCAAACGCTTCCCATTACAGCCTTAGAATTTTCGGCGGATGGGACGCAACTCTTTGTTGGCGGATATCATGAGCTGACGGTTTGGAATCCCGCCGATGGCCAACTTGTTCGACGGATCAAGAACGTCGATCAACGCGTCTACGGCCTTGATCGAAGCCCCGATGGCACGTTACTGGCAGTAGCGTGTGGTTCGCCGGGCCAGCGCGGCGAAGTTCGGCTCTTTGATGCGGAAACGGGCGAACTGGTGCGTGTGCTGGGAACAACGTCGGATGTGGCGTTTGACGCGGCATTTTCTCCCGACGGAAAGCGGCTCGCCGCCTGCGCGGCGGATGGCGCTGTACGCATTTATGATGTAGGCAGCGGCGCCGAAGAGAGGGTGATCACAAGTCACTCAGACTGGGTCATGGCGGTCGCCTGGAACAGCGATGGTACGAAGCTTGCCACCGCCAGTCGCGATAAGACCGCCAAAGTGTTTGACACGACGACCGGAGAACTCGTTGTCACTTTCTCTGATCACAATCAACCTGTAAAAGGCGTCGCGTTTCATCCCGATGATAAGCAGGTCTATTCCAGCGGCGCCGATAACCGCGTCCTTCTTTGGAAGATCGAAGACGGCAAGAAAAGCGCCGACGTCGCGGGCTTTGGCGGCGAAGTGTACAAACTCACGAAGGGTGAAGACTTTTTGTTTGCTGTCTCGGCCGACAAAAGCGCCCGTCAATTTCACCTGAGTAATCGCAATCAAATTCGCGATTACCGTGGCCATGCCGAATGGGTGCTCAGCGTCGCCTTTCATGCCCCCACCAAACGTCTAGCAACCGGCGCCTTTGACGGCGAAGTGCGCATTTGGAACGTTGAAGACGGCAAGCAAGTTGCCCAGTTTTACGCAGCTCCGGGATATACCAATTAACCCTAAGTCTCGCGCCGATAACGCGGGGCCAGCGAGAAGCATCGCTTAGCGATGCAACTGCGTAGACTGGTTCGGATCCATTCGCCGGTATCGTGTCGGAACTCTGCTTAGGACATTACTAAGCGGGAAACATCCGCAGTGCTTTGTTGCAACCAGCTTGAAATCCGAACTTAGTTCTCGTCGCCGGTTCCGGCCGTGCTGAGCGACTTCCAACAATCCAACGCCGCTTTCCTCCCGTGGATCGGCGCTTGGCACGCGAACTGTTGGCAAACGTACACCGTTGGTTGCGGCTCTTGCAGAGTTTTGCCGGCGAAGATTGGCTCCAGGCTGTCGGCGCCTACGTCCGTATCCCGATTTCGCGCCGCAATGACGCGATTCGGAATATAGCTCGCATACAATGTGTCCAGCACGTCACGCGTATCCGCATGGCGGCGATCGCCAAGCACGACAATTTCATAGAATGGCCCCAGGTACATGTCGGCGGCAATGAGCATTTGGCCCGCGGCGGCGGGCGAACGCTCCATAATCGATGCCGCCAACTGCAGCGTCTCCTCGGCAGCTTGGAGATAATCCGATCTACCACACAGCGTCCCCAGCCGAAGTAGCGCAGTCGCCGCCATCGCGTTCCCGCTAGGAACGCTGCTTTCGATCAGATCCTTCTGACGAGTAATAAGCTGTTCATGATCGTGGGCCGTGTAGAAGAATCCCCCTTCCTCTAAATCGCGAAATTGGCTCATCAGAATATCGGCAAGTCGCACGGCCTCTTCAATCCACCGCTCATCAAATCCAGCTTCATAAAGAGACACAAGGGCATTCACCAGATATGTATAGTCGTCGAGATATGCGTCAAGCTTGGCCTGCCCCAATCGCCAGGTGTGGAGCAGTCGGCCATCGCTTCGCAGGAGGTTATGCATAATAAAGTCGGCGGCGCGGTTGGCGGCTTCCAAGTAGCGTGGCTCGCCCAAGCTGGCCGAGGCGCGGGCCATCGCATCGATCATGAGAGCGTTCCAGCTAACCAACACTTTGTCATCCTTGCCGGGACGCGCACGCTGGTCACGATGCGCCAGCAGTTCTTTCCGCGCCGCCAGCAATGACGCCTGGAGCTCATCAAGCTGCCATCCCCGCAGATCGGCGACCTGCTCCAGAGTTTTCGGAAGGTTGAGAATATTTCGGCCCTCAAAATTCCCAGCCTCGGTTACATCGTAGACGTAACAAAATTGATCTCCCCGCTCCTCGCCGAGGACTTCTTTGACTTCTGCGGGCGTCCAAAGGTAGAACCTTCCTTCCTCGCCTTCACTGTCGGCGTCTTCGCTACTATGGAAGCCGCCGAGTTCATCGGTCATGTAGTTGAGGACATAGTCGAGTGTTTCGCGTACGATGTCTGCATAACGCTGCTGGCGCGTCACGAGGTATCCATCCAAATATGCGTTAGCCAGCAGGGCGTTATCGTAAAGCATCTTCTCGAAATGCGGCACAAGCCAGCGCTCGTCAACCGAGTAGCGAGCAAAGCCGCCCGCCAGGTGGTCATAGATGCCCCCCTGCGACATCTTGTCGAGGGTTAGCGTTACCATATCCAAGTACACGTGGCGCGGGTTCCGGTAATAAGCACGTAGCAGAACCTGCAAGTCCATAGCGTGGGGAAACTTTGGCGCGTGTCCGAAACCACCGTAGGTGAAGTCGAATATCCGCTCTAGATGGGCGACCGCCGACTCAATTAACTCAAGCCGCACCCCGGATTGCGATCGTTCAAACTGTCCGAAACTTGTTATGGCGCGGGTTAGTTCGTCGGCATGTTCATGGATCTCGGTGCGTCGTGTCCGCCAAGCATCGGCCACCGCGCGTAACACCTGCTCGAAACCAGGCATGCCTCTCCGCGGCGTTGGTGGCCAATACGTTCCGCCGTAAAAGGGCTTAAGATCGTGCGTCAAGAACACCGACATTGGCCACCCGCCGTGCCCCGTAAGGGCCTGAACCGCCCTCATATAAATCTGATCCAGGTCCGGCCGCTCCTCTCGATCGACCTTGATGTTGATGAATTTCTCGTTCATCACCTGCGCGATGCGAGGATCTTCGAAGCTCTCATGCTCCATCACGTGGCACCAATGACAGGCGGCGTAGCCGATCGAAAGGAAGATCGGCTTGTCCTCGCGTTTCGCTCGCTCAATCGCCTCGTTGCCCCAAGGAAACCAATCAACAGGGTTATTGGCGTGCTGCAGCAGGTACGGACTCGTTTCGCGCGAAAGCTGGTTTGGCATGGCGACCGGCGCCGATGTTAAATTTCGAAGATTGGATTACGAAAGATTACGCCGCAATCCACGTACCAAGGTCAACATGCATGGAGTACGGCGGCGCCTCGCGAGAGAAGTAGGCGTCCGTACGATAGAAGGACGCCATGCGACGCGAATATCTCACCCGTACTTACTCGTACGAATGCCTAGGGCCTGGAAACTGACCTTCACGCACTTCGTTGCAGAATTGAATTGCCGCATCGCGGATCACGCCGCGCACATCAGCATATCGTTTGACGAATTTGGGGAGGCGCCCATCGCTGAGTCCAATCAGGTCATGCAGCACCAGAACTTGGCCATCACAGGCGGGGCCGGCGCCAATCCCTATGGTCGGAATCCGTAGCGTCTGCGTGATCTTCTCTGCCAAACGAGTGGGGATACACTCCAGCACAATGCCAAATGCTCCTGCCTCCTCGGCTGCCTGCGCGTCGGCAAGCAGCCGCTCTTCATCGCGCTGAACTTTGTAGCCGCCCATCACGTGGACATTTTGCGGCCGTAGCCCCACGTGGGCCATCACCGGGATTCCTGCCGCTGTCAATCCTCGGATGATCTCGGCCTGCTCGACGCCCCCCTCAAGCTTGACCGCTTGACAACGGGTTTCCTTGAGGATTCGTCCACTATATTCAATCGCTTTATGGACGCCCAAGTGATTCGTCGGAAAGGGCATATCCACCACGACGAGCGCACGCTGCACCGCCCGCCCGACCATCTCGGCGTGATAGATGATTTCGTCAAGGGTGACATGGAGCGTGTTTTCATGCCCCTGCACAACCATCGACATGCTATCGCCAACAAGGATGCCTTCAACGCCAGCCGAGTCCAGAATTGCCGCTGTGGGAAAGTCGTAGGCCGTAATCATGGAGATTTTTCGGCCCTGCCTTTTCATTCCAGCGAACTCAGGAACCGTAATGCGAGAAGTTCGATCAGCCATTCGTTCCCAAACCACAAGATAAAGCGTACGTACGCGTTGTTTCGAGTATGGCCGCCAGAAGTGCTACCGAGTGCCGCAACGACAATGCTTCGCCTCGCAAACGGCCCTTGCGCATTGTTACGCTCATTGTGCGGCGAGACAAGGGAGTAGACCAGCCGCGTTTCCCCGCGATTTCGTCCTTGCTATGATCGAACCGAGTCGAATCAGCGGTTTTCCCTGCTTTCACCATGGAATCCACCCCATGAAACCGGTACTTCTGGCGACGCTCTCTCTATGGGCCCTGGTGTCGATCACATCCGCCAAAGAGTACGAAGTTTATTATCTGGGCGGTCAATCCAATATGGATGGCTACGGTTATGTTCGCGATCTGCCAGAGTCGTTGCGTAAGCCAGTTCAAGGGGTCATGATTTTTCACGGCAATCCAGCCCCCGATGGAACCGCTGTCGATGGACGCGGCCTTTGGGCCGAGTTAAAGCCTGGACACGGTGTTGGTTTCCAGACCGATGGGAAGAACAACAAGCTTAGTGATCGCTTCGGCGTGGAATTGACGTTTGCACAGCGACTCAAAGAGCTACGTCCCCATGCCAACATCGCTCTTATCAAATACTCTCGCGGAGGAACCGCGCTCTCTGCCGAAGCTGCGGGACAATTTGGCGCATGGGAGCCGGACTACTGTGGCGGTGAAGGCCCCGGACAGGGGATCAATCAGTATGACCACTTTCTAGCGACGCTTCGCAATGCTTTCGCCGTTGACGACATTGATGGCGATGGCGAAGCCGATACCCTTATTCCTGCCGGCATTCTCTGGATGCAAGGCGAAAGTGACGCTGCCTACACCCGCGAAATTGCCGAAAGATACGAAACGAATCTGAAAAGAATGATGGACTTGATTCGCGCTTCCATGCGCGTCGATGACTTGCCCGTAGTTATCGGCCGAATTTCCGACTCCGGTCGGGACGAGCAAGATGGAAAAGTCTGGAACTACGGAGAAATCGTACGGGCTGCCCAGGCTGCGTTTGTGGAAAAGGACGGACGCGCCGCTCTGGTGACTACGACGGACGAGTATGGATACTCCGACCCGTGGCACTACGATAACGCCGGCTATCTGAATCTCGGCCGGGAATTCGCCGACGCAATCCATCGCATATTGCAACGCTAACCTCACCCTTGAATGTGACGAGAGTTCTAGATTGCGTGGGCGGTTAACCTGACGTTGCATTGCGTTCCCCGTTCACCTTGACGACTCAATCCGCTGTGCGGACGTCCGGCGGATTTGTTCGGCCTCGCGAATCAGGCGATCCTTCATCGCGTACAGATTTTCTTCAAGCCCCACGGGGTAAGGCTGTGGATCGTCCAACCGTGTAACGCTTTCGTCGAGTGCGGTTAGCTGCTGCAAGGCACGTTGTTGAGCCTCTTTCGTCGATGGGACCGCGTACACTCGTTCTCCGCGCTGAAAAATGGGTGTCAGCAGGTCATCATACCCGTCTGCTTCCGGCAAGGTGAATCTCCGCTTCCCCCCGAAGTCAACGAGCGTTGGTCGCATCGGTGGCGGCGTCGCGCGGTCGTAAACCGCGTCGCCCACGAATCGTCCGTTCTTCCGATACCGGCGCACTTGCAATACCCCAGGATCGGAAGTTTTCTCGGGGGTCTCGGACAACTTAAGTCGACCATGCCAGCGTCCCTGCTCGTCGGCCAGGGCAGCCAGTTTATAGACGCCGCCAAGCGCCGGTTGGTCGTACGCGGTTGCCAACCGAGTTCCAACACCCCACACATCAATCTTGCCGCCGCGGCGCTTGATCTCCGCAATTTGATACTCGTCGAGATCGCTGCTGCCAACAATCGAAGCATGGGGAAAGCCCGCTTCGTTAAGGATCCGGCGGGTGTCGATGCTCAGCGCCGCGAGATCACCAGAGTCAAGCCGAACCCCAAGCATTTCGTGTCCCGCCTCTCGCAGGCGTTGGCCGACCTGCGCCGCATGACATACGCCTTGCAACGTATCGTACGTATCTACGAGGAAAAGCGCATTGTTGGGCATCGCGCGGGCATAGGCTTCAAACGATTCCAACTCGTTGTCAAACGCCATGACCCAACTGTGAGCGTGGGTTCCTTTGACTGGGATATCGAAAAGCTTGCCGGCAAGAACGTTCGATGTGGCCACACAACCGCCAACAAACGCGGCGCGGCTGGCCGCTATGCCCCCATCGATTCCTTGGGCGCGCCGCAACCCAAACTCCAAAACGGGCTCACCTTGGGCCGCCAGGCAGACGCGCGACGCCTTCGTGGCAATGAGCGTCTGAAAATTCACCATGTTTAACAATGGCGTTTCGAGAAGTTGACACTCCAGCAAGGGGCCGATGACGCGAACGATGGGCTCATGCGCAAAGGCGACGGTACCCTCGGGCATGGCGTCGATATCGCAATGGATGCGAAAGTCACGCAAGTAGTCGATGAAGGCCTCCTCAAACAACGGTTCGCCATCCGCGCCTTTGAGGCCAGCCAAGTACGCCAAGTCCCCGTCGTCAAAACGGAACCCCTCGATAAAGTCGACAGCGTAATGAAGGCCGCACGTTATCGCGTATTGACCGCCAAAGGGGCACGTGCGGAAAATCAGATGAAACGCCGCCTGCCGCTCCGCCAGTCCCTCCTTCCAGTACGCATAGGCCATGGTGAGTTGGTAAAGGTCGGTAAGCAGCGCCAACGAGTGGCGGTAAAGTTGCGGCAAGGTCGCCATCGCCAACCTCCTTCATTAGTGTTATTATTACACTAAGATGGCGCAGTTCAAGAAAAAGTTCACTTGTTTTAGGTGAGCGTCAACGCATTCACAACGGCAGATGTTAAAGACCGGCCGGCGGCTAACTCTCGTTAAATCCAGATTGCGATGGCAGGCTGGCACTCAATCAGAAAGTCACGCGCGGCGTTGTCTTGGTCGTCATTTTGCGAGAAATCAGCCGCCAATTTGGTACATCGCGCGTGCGGGACGCATGAAATCGGGCGAGTCGATACCGTGTCCGGGTTTCTTTTGACCAACACAATCGCGGACAAGCTGTGCGATTTCCTCGTCGGTCGCATTACCCCGTAAAAGCGCTCGCGCGTCCCATTCAGTCGTTGAGAAAAGGCAATTGCGTACCTGCCCTTCCGCCGTGATGCGAAGGCGGTTGCAGTCTTGGCAAAACGGTTGCGAAACGGGATTGATAAATCCAATACGCCCCACGCCATCGAAGAAGCGAAAATCGACCGCCGGCTGGCTAACGTCAGCGCGAGGAATCGGAATCAAGGGACCAAATTCATCTTCCAAAATGCGTCGGATGGCAGCTCCATCGAGTACTTGATCCGACTGCCAGTGGTCTTCCGCGTCGAGCGGCATGAACTCGATAAATCGCAACTCGAGATTGTGTCGCCGGGCAAAGTGCGCCAGCGGTACAATTTCGGTTTCGGTTAGCCCCTTGATTGCGATGGCGTTGAGCCGAATTTTTTCAAACCCGACGCGCTGCGCGGCAAACAGGCCATCGAGTACGCGTTGCAGTCCTTCACGCCGCGCAATACGTTGAAAAGCGTGTTCGTTAAGCGTATCAAGGCTAATGTTTAATCGATTCAGCCCTGCATCTTTTAACTTTTGGGCGTATTGTTCCAGCAGTATCCCATTAGTGGTAATGGCCAGATCCTCAATTCCCGGAATCGCCGCCAGCTTAGCCACCAATTGATCAATATCAGCTCGAACCAAAGGTTCGCCGCCGGTCAGGCGAATTTTATTGATCCCCATGCGAGCGACGATGCGCACGAAACGCTCAATCTCTTCGAACGTAAGAAGGTCCTTACGTGGCTTAAACTGGACCTGTTCGTTCGGCATGCAGTAAAAGCAACGGATATTGCACCGATCCGTCACGCTTACCCGAAGATTGGTGTGGACGCGGCCAAAAGCGTCGATCAGCGGTTCGGCAAGAGACATGGGATTACAATCAATCGATTGGTGACGGTGGCGAAGCCCCGATGGGCTCAATTTGGGGGCGATCCGGAGGAACCGCTGCTAGCGTTCTCAGCGTTCACGCCTGGATGAACCCATTCGGTTGAGCCGTCGGCCCAATTTTCCTTCTTCCAGATTGGCACGACCTCTTTAAGAGTGTCAATAAGCCATTGTCCCGCCTCAAATGCATCTTGGCGGTGGGCCGTGCTCACAGCGATGGCCACGCTGGCCTCGCCTAACTCGAGATGTCCGAGTCGATGGATAATCCCACATTCCACAATCGGCCATCGTCGTCGGGCTTCCGTTTCCAACTCCAGTAGTTTCTTCTCCGCCATCGCGGGATAGCACTCGTAATCAAGCGAACGTGTCTGACGGCCATGTGTAAACTCACGTGTTGTCCCTAAGAACAACACCACCGCTCCCGCCTGAGTCGAGCCAACGAAGTCTAGAAGAGCCGAAACGTCGATGGGATCATGCGTAAGTTGGATCATAGGCGACGACTCCTTGGAACAGGCTAGCCTCCACTCACCGGCGGAATGCACGCAATTTCGGCCGTGGGCGACAGGGCCACATTATCGCTAACATACTCCATGTCGATGGCGAACATCGCATGGTTCAACACCGGCTGTGCATCGGGAAATCGTTCAGCCAGCGCTTGTCGCAAGTCTGCAACACGTGAGTCGTCCGGCAATTCGACGGTAACCGTTTCGGCCCCAGCAATTTGACGCGCCGCCGCAAACATCTTGACTTCGATGTTCATGTGACGATCAACTCCTCACTCCGAGTGGAAAGCAACGATTCCAATTCTGGCATTAGGCCGTACGACAAAGCCAGCATCTTGATAGGGTGAATCGTTGGCTTGGTAACGCCTTGCTCCATTTGGATTTTGCAAGCACTGCATTCCGTGGCGCCCGCCTGGATCGCGGGGTCGCGAAGCGCGGAAATCAATCCCCACCCAACGCGTAAACTGTTGCGGTAGCTTTCACGCTTGAGGCCATAGATTCCCGCCATGCCCGAGCAGCCCTTCTCGATACGGCGCACAAGCAGGCCCGGAATTAGTCGCAAAAGTTGTTCGCCCGGCGAGCCAACCTCGAGCGCTCGCAAGTGACATGGCAGATGATACCCCAACGACGCATTGATGGGTTTCAGGTCCAACTCCAATTGCCCCACCTGATGCAGGCGAAACAGGTAGGCGCACGCCTCACTGGTGTTTTGCGCCACTAACCGGGCATCTTCATCATCAAGAAGGTTCGGATACTCGCGCGTGAGCGCCAATGCAGCCGAAGGTTCGGTCGTAACAATGTGATAGCCATTGCGAACCGCCTCAGCAAGAATCGACACGTTCTTAGCGGCAATGGCCGTTGCACGTTCTAAGTCACCTACCGAAATGCTTGCCATTCCCGACGAAAGTTGCTCGGGATGCACGTAGACGGAGACGCCATTGTGTTGGAGAACCGCCACGAGCGCTTCCGCCAGTTGCGTGTCGTGCCAGTTCGCGTACACATCGACAAAGTAGAAGACCTTGGCGCCGCCGTCGCGCGTGGGCCGCGTAAGACGCAGCCGCTGCGATTTGCGAAGAAAGCTCCGAGAAGCAAAACGCGGTAGCTTCCGCCCTTGGGCGATTCCTAGTATTTTTTCGAGAAACCACCGCATACGGCGATTTCCAATCGCCCAGTTCGCTAATGTGCTGAACTTGGCCCCAAGCGCCGAAAGTTTCTCTAGACGTGTGAGATACCAGTCCGTCGACCGCAAGCCATTGGTGGCGACATACTGCGCCTTGCACTCCACCATCAACTTGGGAATATCCACGTTGGCCGGACATTCCAAGCGGCATTGATGACAGTGGACGCATAAATCGGCGATGCCTTTGACGATATCGGTTGCTAAGAGTTGTGAATCCAATCGCCCCGTCATTACCGCCCGCATGAGATTAGCCTTGGCTCGCGGCGAGGCTTCTTCCGATGGCGAGGCCCGAAAGATTGGGCACATGCGTTCATCAGGCGCTTGCGTGCGGCAGCGCCCGCAACCATTACACGCCCGCGCGGTTAACATCACTTGCTGAGGCGTCCAAGTCAACTGAAGTGGAAAGGCGCCCGCTGTCGCTCCGCCCTCCACGTCGGCGCCTTGATCTTGTTGCTCGCCGGCTAACTGCGGAGCCAGCTCAACCGGCCGCAAATTCTTGATAAGGGGCTGTGCGACCTCCGCCACCACTTTGCCCGGATTGAGAATATTCTGCGGATCAAAGATGCGTTTCACTTCACGAAACACATCGTAAAGAGGACCATATTGTTGACGAACAAACCAGGTGCGGCTCAAACCGTCACCATGCTCGCCGCTGATGGTGCCTTTAACGTGCATCACCTCGTGGTACAGATCAGACGCCAGATCCTGCATTTTGCGGACGTCGTCGGGATTGGCCAAGTCGAGAAACGGCCGGACGTGCAACTGCCCATGGCCAATATGGCCAAACAGTGACGCCGTCACTTGGTGCGTCTTGAGGACATTTTGTAGTCGCACCAGAAAATCCGGCAGAGAATCGGGAGGAACCGCAATATCTTCAACAAACGGCAACGGGCGCGAGGAGCCTTTCATACGGTAGAGGGTTGGAACGACGCGGCTGGTCAGTCGCTGGTAAAACGCGAACTCATCAGCCTCTAACGTCATTCGTGCATCGAAAGCCAGTCGCCGGCGCCGCACTTTCTCGACAATACGCTGGAGGCGCTCCCGCACCTCGTGTTGTTGGTCCCCATATTGTTCGACGAGCAACATCGCTTCCGCATCGCGCGGAAGCGATACCGCATAGCGAGGATCAGTTTCCCTCGCGATGGCCAGAATACGTCGATCGAGTAGATCGCACGCAGCCGCTCCCAATTGCCGAATCAGCAAAGCCGCCCGAACTGCGTTCTCCAATCGCTCGAAGAACAACATGGCCGCTCCGCGATATTTCGGGAGGGGAACGGTGCGAAGGAGAGCCTCGGTGGTTAATGCCAACGCCCCCTCCGACCCCACTAGCAACTGCGCCAGTTCCAGCCGATTGTTTTGTAGCACTCCTTGAAGATGGAAGCCGCACCGATTGACCAAGCTTTGCGGCTGGTGATCCGCGATCAGCTTTTCCTCGCGCCGTAAGAGATCAGCAAGGCGCCGCACCAAAGCATTACGCCGGAGGATTGGCTGTAGCTCTGGATCGACCGACTCCCCCGGATCCACGAACGCTTCTGGCACTTCGTGTGAGCCCGCCTCGACCAGTGAGCCATCCGCCAATACAACTTGCATCGACACGACGTGGCGCCGGGCCGATCCGTACGCCAGCCAATGGCTTCCGGCGCCATCCAGGGCAAGCACGCTACCGATCGTCGTTACGTTCGCTGTTGCTGGATCGGGCCCGAACTGTCGACCGCGGGTGGCGAGATATCGATTCAGGTCTCCCAACACGACGCCTGGTTGAACGCGCACTGTTTCGGCATCGACACTGACGACCCGATTCATGAAGTGCGCAAAATCGAGAATCAACCCCGGTCCCAGCGATTCGCCGGCTAGGCCTGACCCGGCTCCACGAGCATGAAGGGGGAGATTATTCTCGGCCGCGTACTCGACACATCGCACAACGTCTTTGGCATTCCGAGGACGAACAACCCCCAAAGGTCGGACCTCATAAATGCTGGCGTCGCTCGCGTAGAGTTGAATGTGGGCGTCGTCGCAATGCACCTCGCCCGCTAGAAGACCGCGAAGATCAGCCTGGATCCGTTCTCGTTCTTGATCCATAGTGGGGAAAGAAGGGCAATTCGCGACGGGCAAAGGGTGGCATGTCGTAGTGAGGGACGAGGTATTATACCCCAAGACCGCCTTGAGGGCGCGGCGGTCGAATGCATCCCGAGAAGCAGCCGTTCCATTAAAGCGGTAGCGGACGCCGTTACCGATTGTGTGGTGCGCCACCTAGGCCGTCTACAGGAGGGGAACTCGTCCAACCTTGGGCAAGTGCGTCCAAAGTTCTGGATCGCTGGCGGTGCTAGCCGCCTTCGTTGCCTTTGTTGACGTACGCCTCTGTGGTCATTGGCGCATTCGCCAGCCGAGCCCGCTGTTGGCGATGCCGTTCGTGCGTTTCCAAGCGAAAGGCCTCGTGTTTGTCCAAGCCCGGCGCCTCGCGATATTGGGCGTGGCAACGATAGCATTGGAGCATATCGCCCATGACCAGGTACAGCACGACGTCGAGCAACGCAGTGGCGAAAAGGAGCGCAAACGTTCCGTACCAGTTGTGAAAGTACCAAGGCACGCAGCTTGCGGCCAATCCGACCGTCACAATGGTAACCCCCAACCCCTGTGGAAAATCCTTACGCAAAAAGAGCTCCTCGCTTGGGCAAACGAGGCATCGTTCAAGCCCTGCCGAGCTGACCGCACCGGCCGCAACGGGTACGTCACCGTTACAATGACTGCACGTTAAATGAGTCGTCTGGTCGGTGAACTTCGATCGCGTGGTGCGCTCACATCGGGGGCAGGCGAAAGTTACGTTCATCGCTCGTTGGCTGCGCGGCGTCCGACCCAAACAAACGAGCAATTATAAAGGGTACGCAGCATCCGCGGAAAGGAGTTGCGAGGTGAGTTCCCCGATGAACGTCAGAATAACGGCGGCGTATAATATGCCCGTTGCGCTTTGGGTGTTTGGAACCTTAAGCGTCTGCCATGTCAGCCATGCCAGCACGAAAGTCAAGCCTAACCCAGCGCACCAGCGAAGCAAAATCATCAACCACCACGCCGTCGCTTTTTCGACGGCGCTGATTTCCATTCCCAATCCGATTCCCGCGGCCACACTTCGCAAGATGACCGACGCAGCCATCAGTAGCACTAGTCGGCGTAGCGGCGCTAGCTCCATACCTGGATGACTGAGATACCAGTGGCCGAGAAACATCGCGGTAATTGTGGATCCCAACAAGAGCCCACTTGAGACAATATCCAACACCTTCAATGAGGTGAGCATCGGCGCGGTGAGCCCCGCTTCGAACATCGCCGTTGCGGCGATGAATGCCAGGCCGGCCACTCCCCACAGCATCCAACGCCCCCATCTATGCTGTTCATAAAGCCATACGACCGCCCCAAAATAAGCAAGTACGGTTAACGCCACGGCTAGCGATGTTATCAGCACACGCGGCGTCCAATCGTGCGGCCGGGACCAGGCAACAAGAGCTGCGAGGGTGTTACCCCCCATTATTACCCACAGGTGAACTCGAAAGAACCCGGCATTGACCCACCGTGGTGACGTCAACCCCATCGCCGCGGCAATGCCCATCGAAAGCCGAAAAATGAACTGCAGCAAGATTCGCCAAATGATGTCCATGCAGTGTTCACGATGCGTCTGCCCCGTAAGGAGAAGGGCGGCGCCCAAACGCCGTCCTTCCGGGTGACAAGCCGCTAATTGAGAGCTTGGAGTGTGACGTTAACAGTAACTTCGCGTTCCTCGTTTGTTCGGGCGTTGCGAATGAGGGTGACTTCCACAGTATCGCCCACGTCGTAATCGTCGAGAATCGAAAACAACTCCTCGGAGTTTCGGACCTTCTTACCGTCGACGGCGATAATAATATCACCCAGCAAGACATCGCCGTCTTCGGTTAATCGCGTTGAACGCATGCCGGCGGCTTCTGCGGCGCTGCCAGGTTGAACCGTGCGAATAAGCACCCCCTCGATGCCCAACTCGCGTAATGCCTGGTCCGGGGCAATCGCAACGCCAAATCCCGCACGTATGATCCGACCATCGCGCAGCAACCGAGGCACAATACGATTCACCGTGTCAACGGGAATAGCAAAGCCAATGCCTGCTGACGCCCCCGACGGAC